>JAKAWF010000332.1 GCA_021817025.1 bacterium | reverse complement strand
CCGAGCGCGACCGGATCCTTGAGGGGATCGACACCCGCGCCAATGTGATGGAGTGGCTGGAGGAGGTGGTCCGGGATCTGGTCACCCTCCACTGCCAGGGAGGCCACAAGGACGGCTGGGAGCTGGAGGCCCTCTGGGATCGCCTGCGGTATCTCTTCCCCTTCCCGCCTGCGGAGGAGGTGGACCTGGAGCAGCTGGGGAATTCAGCCCAGGAGGTAGCTGAAACCGTCATCCAGGAAGCCCAGCGCATCTACGCCGAGCGTGAGCGGGAGTTCGGCGACGAGCTGGTGCGTCAGGTGGAGGTGCAGCTCATGCTGAGCCTCATCGACGAGCGTTGGGCGGACTACCTCACCACCCTGGAGCACCTCAAGGACGACATCCGCTGGCAGTCAATGGGCCAGCGCGACCCGCTGGTGGAGTTCAAGTCAGAGGCGTTCTCCGCCTTCCAGTCTTTCCAGGAGTCCCTGAAGCAGGAGATCGTCCGCTACGTCTTCCACTCCCAGATCCAGCTGCAGCCCACCCCGGAACCCCTGGCGGGGTTGGCCACGCACGCCGAGGCGGGATCAGGCGTGGCCGGGATCGCGCAGGCTGCCGGCCCAGGTGGGCCAGTGGCAGCCGGGGTGCCAGCCCATGCGCCCATTGGGGCAGCAGTCCCGGTCGATTCAACCCCGGGGAACGGGCCGGCTCGCCCATCGGGGGCGTCCCGGGTGCCGGTTCCGGCCAGCCGCAACGCACTTTGCCCATGCGGTTCCGGGAGGAAGTACAAGCGGTGCCACGGAGCCTCTGCCTGACTCTGAACTGGGGCAGGCACAGTCCACGCAGGGGTGTACCCGCCGTCGCGCCCGCAATGGCCCCTCGGGTTGGCCGCGATCCGGACCGCCTAAGGACCAGTAGGCGCCAGCGCTTCTGGCTGCGGCCTTTCGTCATCCCGGGGGGTCTGGGGGGAACGTTTGGGACCTGCGATGGCGAGAGCCAGCACGATCCCCATATCGACGATGAAGTAGTAATCGAAGAAGGCCCACTTCGCCGTGACAAAAGCCAGCAGAGTCAGGACGGCACCCATTAGCAAAGCGGAATCCCACTTGCGCACACCCCACACCGCGAAAGTAATGAGGCAGAGAGCAGAAACAGACACGCCGACCCACCCCGGCAGAAGGGGCCGCCCCAGGTGGGACAGCATCCCGTTGATCGAAAGCGCGTCCGTCCGGGGCGCCAGGTGGAGCTGAAGCAGCACCGTGTCGGCGAAAAACTTGCCCGCACCAGCCCAGAGGGCGAACGGAACGCAGATGAGCACAGCCACCAGGCACGCGGCGGTGATCTCCCGGCGCGCATCTCGCCACCAGAGCCAGGGGAAAACGACCAGCGGCAGGGCGGTGGGGACGGTACAGAGACCGACCCCAAGAGCCACGATCGACCACTTCGGAAAGCGGGGCCTGAGAACAAACCACAGCGCTACGCCAGCCACGGGGTAAACCTCAGGCCACGCTTGGACGATCATGAACGGGGAGAACGGCAGTGCCAGGGCCACTGCAACGTATCGCCCAGCCCTCGCCTCGCCCGAGTGCCGGCGAGCTAGGATCGCCACACAAACGAACAGGACGACCATCGCCGCAGCGTTGGTACCGCGGATATCGCCCAGCAGCCGGAAGGGAGCGGCCAGGACGAGCAGCGCCGGCCCGTATGGGAAGTGGGCGGCGAGCAAGCCGGGCGTGGTCGTCGGGTACGCCATCCCATATGGGTTCAGGCCGTTCAGGAGCCGTTCGGTGGAACGTTGTGTGAACCAAAATACGTCGATGTCGGCCCGCCCCCAAACGATGCGGTTCGCGGCGAGCGCCAGGTCAGTTCCGACTCCAATCGAGGCGAGCAGGCGCGCACGCCTTCGCCACGGGACTAGACATAAGGTGCCCGCCACCCCGGCCAGTAGCAGGGAAAGGCATGCCTGCGTCGCGGAGGACGTCGGGTCCAGGCCCGGAGCCAGGTTCATTAGGGAGAGTCCTACCGCCGCCAATGGCCATATCCACGCGGCAATGTCGAATTCGAGGGATCGGTGGCGCACCGCGATAGCTCCACCACCGACCGCAAGCCCGGACAGGATGCCCAAGAGCGCGGCATTTGAGTAGGTGCCCGCCCGCCACGCGCTTCCCAGGGCGACGGCCGCCAGGGAAGTGAGTGCTAGCGCCTGCCACAAGGGGACTGCCTCAGTAAGCCTGATGGCGACCGGGGCCAGAATGGACGCCCCGAGGGATCGGCGGGCCGAGTACATGCTGTGCAGGGGATTGGCACCCACTTCGCCCGCCTCGGGCCGCCTGCTCAAAGGGCCGGCCATGTCGTGTCGACGGTGGTTCGCATACTCTACGTCACCGTTCGTACGATGGAAGATTCGGCAGGACCCCCGCGCGCGAGTGGATCGCGTCACGCCCGGACATCACCGCCAGCGGTCGGAAGCTACCGGGGCAGGTACAGGCGCTCCGGTGCGCCGGGCCTTGGATCGATCTTGAACTCGATGGGATGCGGGTGCCATGTCTGGCGCCCGGCAGGACGGCAGCTCCCGCTTGGCTGACGGAAGCTAGAACAAGGCCTCCGCGCACGCGCGCCGGATACAGAGCGCGGCCAGCTACGACCACTTTCCGGGGGAAGTGTGCCGGCGACCGTACCCCGGCTTCGGTGCCAAACTCATGAGCGTTCGGGGTTGGGGTGTGTGGCCGCGTGGGCGGCAGGCGGCGGCAGTCCCAAGGAGGGGTACGGGCGGTGGTGACTATAGTCGTGGCACGAGTCCGCGTAGAGCCCCCCGGGTTCCAGGATGGTGTCGAAGAACTCACGAGCAACGAGATGGTCGCGAGCCTTGCCGTTGAATCTCTCCACGGAGGCGTTCTGCCAGGGAGCCCCCGGATCGATGTAGGCGGCTCCGCTGGGGGAGAAACGACGCCAGTCGCCGGTGGCCAAAGGCATGAACTCTGGTGCTTTGAGTTTCTCAAGCGGTGCTCTGAGATCATTGCCATATTAGCGACGCGTCGGCGTGCCGCCGTGGCGTGGACCAGGGGACTTGGCATCTCTCCATCCTCTCAAAGATTGGAGTCTCCAACCTTCCCGGGGCGGTTCACAAGAGCGAGCTCCGTCTGACGGTTGCAGCGCTTGGTCCCAGTCGCGGTTCGGCGCTGCCAACCATGTTCCTGCGACTGAGCAGAAACTGGGGCTCTGGGTCGGTCATCGCGCCCAGTACCGGTAGAGGAGGTCTACTGCTGTGCCGACCCACCCGACGATCCCCATCGTTAGGCCGAGGGCCGCCGCGCTAGCCGTCGCATAGGTCCGTAGCCGCGGGGAGTCCCGCTCGCGGACTATTCCCAGGACGGCCAGCGGCGCGATGGGCAGGAAGTACCGGCCCTGCACGCCAAGCACGAGGCCATAGCCAACGGGAGTCCACTCCAGGTACATGGCGCTCACGACGCCCGCGACCCCAAGCAATGCGCACACCGAGACCCAGCCCAGGACCGGGCCGTCCACTATGCCGGTCAGGATGATTAGGCACCCGAGCGCTGTCAGGCAGACCAGAAGGGCGGCCGCCACACCCGAGGCGACGGGCGCGTCCAGCCATCCGAGGTTCCCCACAAACTCATGTAGGTAGACGGACGGGGACATCGCAAAGGTCGTAATCGCAGCCGAAGCCACCGATCCAGGATGAAGAAGAAAGTACGACAGCTGGCCACTTAAGCTCACCCCTCTTGGGACGAAAGCCTGGATCCCCTGGGTCCGGGCACCGAAGAGGTACCACGCGCCCACCGGTACCCCTATGGCCACGGCTCGGGACACCGTCCGGACCACGGCGAGACGAAAACCTCGCTGAACTAGGTCCGGCACAGCCAGCGACATTGCCAGCACAAGGTACGGGGGCTTGGCGCAGCAGATGATGAGCAGCAAGGCGGACGCGCCGAGCTCGGACAAGGATACTGGCCAGAGAGCCCACTCTCCGGAGGACCACCATCGCGCACGGGACGACTCACCAGCTTGCGCCCGGTGAAGATGTACTTGCCTGAAGACGACTGCCACCAGCAGACAGCTAAGTCCAATCACATAGCCGTCGGTGGATGGGGAGGCCGCCAGCGAAACGCTCATGGGCAGGATCCCCACCGCAAACACGAGCCAGCGGTTTGTAGAGCGAAGGAGGGCGATAGACGCACTCATAAGGGCCAAGAAGGCAAGGCCGTTGACTAGGCTCAGCGCGTAGTAG
>JAKAWF010000019.1 GCA_021817025.1 bacterium | reverse complement strand
CCACCAGCAGCGGCTCGGCATGGTACGAGGAGGCCGCGATGTCGAGATGGACCCAGGGCCGTTCGGAGACGAACTCCCTCAGGAAGATGGCGCCGTTGATGCTGCCGGCGGCCGGGATCCCGGCCGGGTTGCGAATGTCCGCGATGTCACAGGTCAGGGCCACATCGTGCTCCGGGTACATTGGCAGTTCCCAGATCCGCTCCCCGGCCTCCAACGAAGCGGTCTGTACGGCCGCCATCAGCTCCCTGCTGTTGCTCATCGCGCCGGTGACGGGATGGCCGAGGGCGATCGAGACCGCGCCGGTGAGGGTGGCGACATCGACCAGATGGGTGGCCCCCTGACTGACGGCGTAGCAGAGGGCGTCGGCAAGGACCAGCCGTCCCTCGGCGTCGGTGTTGTTGATCTCAATGGTTCTGCCGTTCATGGCCGAGACCACGTCGCCGGGCTTGGTCGCGCCCCCTCCCGGCATGTTCTCGGTGAGAGGGGCCAGCCCGAGCACCTCGATCCTGGGTTCGGTGTGAGCGATCACCGCCATCGCCTGGATGACCGCAGCCGCACCGCTCATGTCTGACTTCATGGTCACCATCCCAGGATTGGGCTTGAGCGAGATGCCCCCAGTGTCGAAGGTGATGCCCTTTCCAACCAGGGCCAGGACTCTTCCGGAACGGTCAGAGGCCTTGGGCTTGTAGCGCAGGAAGACCATCTTGGGGGGCTGGTGCGAGCCTCTGGCCACCGCCAGCAGCGCCCCCATGCCCAGTCGCTCCATCTCCGGGCGCTCCAGCACCTTGAGGCTCAACCCGTGCGCCTTCGCCAGCCGCTCCGTCTCCGTCGCGAAGTCGGTCGGCGTCAGCCGATTGCTGGGGCGCCACTGCAGCACCCGGGTGGCGTTGGTGGCCTCCGCCAGGCGCACGCCGGCCGCCAGCGCCGCGGCCAGGTCCGAGCCCGAGCCAAGCCCCACCAGCTGGAGCTCATCCACCTGACCCTGGGCCTCGGCGGACTTGAGCTCCCCTACTCGATAGTTGCCCAGCGCCACGCCCTCGGCGATCGCCCGGGCGAGGGACTGAGGCGCCTGGCCGGTGGCCGGGGCCGACATCACCTCACGCAGCGCAGGCTCAACGGCGACGGCGGCCGAGCGGCAGAAGGAGCGGACCTGGCGGACCGCGAATTCCAGGGCGTTACGAAGTCGGTAGCCGTCCAACTGTGTCCTCTGGCCCAGGGACAGATACACGACCCTGGGAGCGGCCAGCCGACCCATGGTCGGCAGCAGAACTCGCTCCGGGAACTTGCCGGTCGCCTCCTTGGAGTCGAGCATGCGGGTGAAGAGCCCGTCGAGAGCCCGGTCGACGGCCGCCGCCGA
Source organism: bacterium (assembly GCA_021817025.1). The sequence goes on along the minus strand of JAKAWF010000019.1, from coordinate 22,664 downwards.
GGGACCCAGTGGTTCGCTCTGAAAGTGGGGCAGCACAATCACGTCCACTCGTAGCTTCTTCAGTTCTGCGTCGGCTGCCTTTGCCTGCAACTCAGTCCCCTCCCTACCGCGCGCCATCAGCTCTCGCTGCCGGGCCCGCTCGTGCGGTCGCGGCGACGGCCGAGACTCGCCCGCAACTGCTCGACGTCCGAATCGGTGAAACGGAACCGACCCAGCTCATCGACGGCGCTGGGATGGGCCCTACCCTCGCGGATCCAGTTGACGACCACCTGCGGCTTGACGCCCAGGGCCGCCCCCACCTCCACGGGACCCAGCAGGCGGCCCGGGTCCTCAGATTCAGGGGAACGGGACGCGCCGCTCACCTTGGGCCCGGCCCCTGCTGGGTCGGCCCCCTGCGCGCGGCCAGGATGGCTCGGATCAGTGATGAGGGTCAAAAGTGATCTGATCGACCTCAGGCAGCCACTGGTGCAACGCGGTCGAGATCTGTTCCCGTAATCCAGGGGTCAAGACCACGACGAAATTGGACGAGGGATGGGCTTGCACCACCACCTCGCCGGGCTTGGGCTGGGTGACCCAGATGCTGTCGGAGCCTGGCCCAGCGGCGACGGCGCCTCTCACCAAGGCGGTCAGCTCCAAGTCATCCACCCTGAAATCATGGCACCGCGGGGGATCCCGCCGCCGGCCAGCGGCCCGGACGGTGTCAGGACCAGCCCGGCGGCACGCTGCCTCGCCCCCTTTCGGCGCGCGAACCCTCCCGGCCGCGGAGGGGCTCGGGTGGCCGCCGGCAACCTCCGGCCGGGCATTTCAGGTCGCCAGTGGTGGGGCCGGAGTCTTGGCCGGTCGCGATTCTGCATAATCCCCACGGTGGCTGACTATGTGCCGGTTTGCAAGGTGGACGAAATCCTTCCCGGGACGGGCAAGGTGGTGGACGCTGATGGCGTCGAGATTGCCCTGTTCAACTCAGGCGGGGTCTTCCATGCCCTGGAAAACGCCTGTCCTAGCGGCGGTTCGATCGGCGAGGGCCGGCTCCGCGGCCAGGTCGTCACCTGTCCTCTCGACGGCGAGACCTACGACGTCCGGACCGGGATCTCGCCGATCTCAGATGCCATTTTCGTCCGGCACTTTGACGTCAAGGTGAGCTCGAGCGGGACCGTCCTGGTGCGGCTGGAGCCAACCGAGGACGAGGACGACACACTCTGAACCAACGCCTGGCCGCAGTGGACGTGGGCTCCAACACCGTTCACCTGTTGGTCGCGACCCTGGAGCCGGAGGGGCTGACCGCCCGCTTGCATGCGGTGGAGATGGTCAACCTGGGGCACGAGGTCACCAGCCGGGGCCAGCTGGGACCCGAGCTCATCGCCCACACCGCCGCCTTGGTCGCTGGGATGGTCGCCCTCGCCCGCCAGCAGGCGGCCCAATCCATCGGCCTGGTGGCGACGGAGGCCATCCGCAACGCCCCCGATGCCACCGCCCTCAGAGAAGAGGTGAAGCGGCTGTCAGGGGAGAGCCTGCGGGTGCTGACCGGTGAGGCCGAGGCTCGCCTCAGCTACCTGGGAGCGACCGCGTTCAAGGTCTCTTCCGGTCAACCCGCCACCGTCGCCGACGTCGGGGGTGGGAGCACGGAGGTGGTGCAGGGGCTGGGCACCCGCCCCCGTAACGGCACCAGTCTCAAGCTGGGCTCAGACCAGCTGCTGGGGACAGTCCAGGCCAACGATCCCCTCACCGGCCGCCAGCAGGTCCACGCCGAGGCGCGCGTTTCGATGATCCTGGAGGCGGTCCCCCGAGGCGACGACCCCGGACTGCTGCTGGCCACTGGAGGCACCGCCTCCAACCTGCCGGTCCTGCTCGGCCAACGGGCCGCAGCCGTGGAGGCTGTGGAGCTCGGACTCAGGCCCGAGGTCGGTGAGCCATGGACGGTGCTCAGACGGGCGGACGTGGAACGAGCCCGCGATCTGGCCATGAGCCAGACCAGCGCGGATCTGGCCGCCGCGACCGGCCTCAGCGCCAAGCGGGCGCGACTCATGTCAGGGGGCGTCCTGATCCTGCTCGGGCTGCTCGACCGCTACCGGGCTGAGGAGCTGACGGTGACTGAGCGCGGTCTGCGGGATGGGGTGTTACTGGCCCTGGCGGCGGCCCGAAACCGGAGCGCTCCCAAGCCGCGCTGAGCGTTGGCCGTCGCCCCAACCGGCTTCCTCTAAGCTGGGACCATGCCCGTCTTCGATTTCCACACGCACACCACGATATCTGACGGGCATGCCGCGCCTCTGGAGATGGCCCGGCGCTGCCAGCAGAACGGCTACGCGGCCTATGTGTGCAGCGACCACGTCGACGAGGCCACCGTCGAACGGCGCGTGCCCGAGATCGTCGCTGCCTGTCGGCTGGCGACCCGGGAGCTGGGTATCGCGGCCGTTCCCGCAGTGGAGGTGACTCGGGTGGCGCCCGAGAGAGTGGCGCGGGTGGCGTCGCGAGCCCGTTCTCTGGGGGCGCGCCTGGTGGTGGTTCACGGGGAGACCCTGGGCGACTTTCCCCAACCCGGACTCAATCTGGCGGCCGCTCGCTGCTCCGACGTGGACATCCTGGGACACCCCGGCCTGATCACCGACGAGGCCGCTGAGGCGGCCCGAGAAAATGGGATCCACCTCGAGATCACCGCTGCCGGCCTGCACGGGCTGACCAACGGCCACGTGGCTCGAGTGGCCCTGCGTCTGGGAGTATCCCTGGTGCTTGATTCGGATGCTCACCGCCCCGAGGCATTGCTGACGGCCGACCGGGCCGACCAGGTGCTCCGAGGTAGTGGGATCGATCTGGACAGAGTGCTCCAGATCGGAGCCAGCGCTCCCCTGGCCGTCCTCGCCAGGCGGGGCATCGAACTTCCCGCCTGAGTCAGCCCGCGGCCGGCGGCCTCCACCCCGATCCGGTCGCCTGCGGCTGCCGATCAGTTCGGAGAGGGTGGGCCCCCCTTGCCCGGGGGAGAGGGCGGACCACCAGAGCTCGGAGCCGCTGACGGCGTGGGCGTGACCGAGGCGGTTGGGGTTGGACTCGGAGTCGGAGTGTAGGACGGGGTTGGGGTCGGGCTGGGCGTGTTGGTGGGGACGGATTCGATGTCCTGCAATTGGGTCACCACCAGAGTCCCACCTGGCCCGGCCGCGAAGGTCACGATCACGGCCTCCCCCGGGATCAGGCTGGCCAGGCTGGCTTTGGTCCCGCCCCTGGTGATGTTGGAACTGGCGGTCACCGACGCCTGCACCGCGGTCCCCGCCGATGGCTGGATCGCGATCAGGCTCTCGGTCACGGAGACCGCCACGATGGTTCCGTCGATCGGCCGGCCCACCAGGCCGGATGGGGCCGACGTCGCCCCATGGCTGGAGGTGGACGGGGAGGGTTGGAAGGAGCCCGCCGGGTTGGTGGCAAAGATGGTCGAGGAGGCGGCCAGCAGGCCTGCGGCCAGGACCCCGAGGGCGGCTATGGTGAAGACGATCAGCAGCGTCAGGCCGGAGTGACGACGGATGCGGGCGGCGCCGCGATGGCGGCCGATGCCAGCTCGGATCCTGGGTTTCTTGCCCGCCCGCCGGCCCACCTCCGCCAAGGGTCTACCTCCCACAACCGCATCGCGGCGGTCGCCGGCCCCGCCATTGCGAGCTGGCACCCGACCGTCCCAGAGTACCGGAGTATAGGGACAGTTCAGGACCGCCCTGATGAGATCGGTATCATCAGTGGCCACCCATGCCCCAGGAGTACGACCACCGCGCCATCGAGGCCAAGTGGCAGGAGCGCTGGCAGCACAGCGGGATCTACGAGACTCCGTTGCGGCACGCGAAGCGCCCCTACTACAACCTGATGATGTTCCCCTATCCGTCGGCGGAGGGTCTCCACGTGGGGAACATGTACGCCTTCTCCGGCGCCGACGCCCACGGCCGCTTCCAGAGGATGCAAGGCTACGACGTCTTCGAGCCCATCGGTTTCGACGCCTTCGGCATCCACAGTGAGAACTTCGCCCTCAAAGTCGACCGCCACCCGGCGGATCTGATCGCCTCCAACATCCGCAACTTCCGGCGCCAGCTGGAGCGACTGGGGGGCCAGTTCGCCTGGAGCAAGACGGTGGAGACCACCGACCCCCGCTACTACCGCTGGACCCAGTGGCTCTTCCCGGACCTGTGGAAGGGAGGGCTGGCCTACCGGGCTCGTCGCAACGTGAAGTGGTGTCCCCAGGACCTGACGGTGCTGGCTGACGAGCAGGTCATGGGTGACGGCACCTGCGAGCGCTGCGGAACGGCGGTGGTGGAACGCGAGCTGGAGCAGTGGTTCCTGCGCATCTCCGCCTACACCGAGAAGCTGCTGGCCGACCTCGATCAGATGGATTGGTCGGACAGCACCAAGCTCCTGCAGCGCCACTGGATCGGCCGCAGCGAGGGCTCCCTGCTGGACTTCCCCATCGAGGGGGCCGAGCCTCTGCGGGTGTTCACCACCAGGGCCGACACCATCTTCGGGGCCACCTTCATGGTGCTGTCGCCCGATCATCCCCGCACCCTGGAGCTGACGGCACCCGACCGTCGCGCGGCGGTCGCCGCCTACCTCGCAGACGCCACCAGGCGCCGCATCGCGGGAGTGAGAGAGGAGGAGGACGCGACCCGCGGCATCCTCCTCGGCCGCACCGCCCGGCACCCGCTCACCGACCGGGAACTCCCCATCTACGCCGCCGAGTACGTGCTCTCCGGTTACGGCGCCGGCGCGATCATGGCAGTCCCTGCTCACGACAGTCGAGACCACGCCTTCGCCAAGGCCTTCGGGCTGCCAATTGTCGAGGTGATCTCAGGCGGCGATGGCGCGGCAACCCACAGCGGCAGCGGGGTCCTGGTCAACAGTGGCGAGTTCGACGGACTGGCCGCACCCGACCCCGCTCGCGAGGTGATCACCGCGGCCGTCGCCGAGCGCGGCCTGGGACGCAGCCATGTCACCTACAAGCTGCGCGACTGGGGCATCTCCCGGCAGCGCTATTGGGGCCCGCCGATCCCGGCCATCCACTGCCCGGTGGATGGCGCGGTGCCGGTGCCCGAGGATCAGCTGCCGGTGCTGCTTCCTCTGATCGCCGACTTCCGACCGCTCGGGACCGGGGAGTCCCCGCTCGCCCGCGACCCCGAATTCTTCAACACCACCTGCCCGGTCTGCGGCGGGCCGGCCCAGCGCGAGACCGATGTCTCGGACAACTTCCTGGACAGCGCCTGGTACTACCTGCGCTACCCCTCGGCGGATCGCGACGACGTCGCGTTTGACCCCGAACTCACCCGCAAGTGGCTGCCGGTGGACACCTACATCGGGGGCAACGAGCACGCGGTGCTCCACCTGCTCTACTCGCGCTTCGTGGCAATGGCCCTGCACGACCTGGGCTGGCTCGACTTCGAGGAGCCGTTCGAGCGCTTCCGCGCCCACGGCACCATCCTCCAGAACGGGGCCAAGATGTCCAAATCCAGGGGCAACGTGGTGGTCCCCGACGAGTACATCGACAAGTTCGGCGCCGACGCGTTCCGCCTCTACCTGATGTACATGGGGCCCTTCGGCGAGGGGGGCGAGTTCCGGGAGACCGGCATCAACGGCCCCCAGCGGTTTCTGCTCCAGATCTTCCGGCTGCTGGCGCGGATGGAGGAGGAGGGCCCGGATGCGCTAGAGCCCCGCGAGCTGGCCCAGGCCCGTAACCGCTGCATCCAGCAGGTGACCGTCGACACCTCCGAGCTCAAGTACAACACCGCGATCGCCGCCATGATGAGTTTCGTCAAGCGCTTGAAGGAGCACCAGGGGCCCGTTCCCCGGCCGGCGCTGGAGACCCTGGCTCTGCTCCTCACCCCCTACTGCCCCCACGCCGCCGAGGAGATCTGGGAGCGGCTGGGGAACTCCTACTCGGTGCACCAGCAACAGTGGCCGAAGGCGGAACCCGACATGCTGACCCTAGATCAGGTGGCGGTGGTGGTCTCGATCAACGGCAAGAAGCGGGACCAGCTGCTGATCGTCCCGGGCACATCCCGGGAGGAGCTCCAAGAGCTGGCGCTCAGCTCGGCCCGGATCCAGCAGTGGCTGGACGGTCGCGTGCCCGCTCGGATCGTGGTGGTCCCCGACCGCCAGGTCAACCTGGTGGTGGAGGACCAGTGGGCAGGTCCCGCCCAGGGCGAGGCCGCGCCCGTCGAGAGCCCCTGAGGACTCCGGGCTCGGTCTGGACCTGCCAGCAGCCGACTCTGCCGATGGCCTCGTTCACGATCTCCCGCACCAGTTCGGCCTCTGCCCGGCCAAGCGGCTCGCCCGGCAGGGAGCGGAGATAGTCCAGGACCACCTCCGCATCGGTGACCGTCACCCGGCCCGGATGGCGGACCACCCGCACCCGGGCGAACCAGGGCTGCAGCTGAGCGGGCCCGGTGGTCAGATCGAACTCCGGCCCAGTAATGAGCGACTCCCCCCGGCGCGCCAGCCGCTCCAGGTCTCGCAGCTCGCTCAGGTGGCCGGGACCGTTGGTGGCGGCCAGGAGGAGCCCCTCCGGGGCCAGCACCCGGTGGAACTCCGCCAGCGCGGCCGGCCGGTCGGGCACGTGGTAGAGCATGTGATTGGCGATCAGCGCGTCGAAGCTGGCCGGCGGGAAGGGGAGCCGACTGGCGTCGCCGAGCCGCATCGTCAGCTGCGACGAGATGCCCGAGAGAGCGGATTCGGCCTCCGCCAGCATGCCCGGCGAAAGGCCCAACAGAGTCATCCGCCAACCGCTGGGAATGCTCTCCAGGTTCTCCTTCCAGAGCGCGCCCGGCCCACAGCCGACCTCCAGGATGCGGCTCTGAGCCGGTAGGCGCAGCTGCTGAAACATGAAGCTCTGCCAGGAAGCCGCGGTCTGACCGCGATCGCGGTAAAGCCGCTGCCGAGCGGCCAGGTTAGCCCCGTCCCGATACTGGCATGAGCGCAGTTGGTCGGTGTCCTGTAAATGCCCCGGAAGACAGTAGCAACCCGCCCCACCCTGGCCCGTGGACCTTATTCTTCGCGCATCGGCCCGTAGCTCAGCTGGTTAGAGCGGGGCTCTTATAAAGCTCAGGTCGTGGGTTCAAGTCCCACCGGGCCGACCGGAAGCGCCGGCGGTGAGCTGGTCCGGAAGAAACTGAGCTGGGCCTTAGAGAAGGCGCGTGAGCTTCCATTCCGCCTCCCCGGCTGCCACAATGGAGTGGTTTGGGACTGAGGGTTGCGGGGAGGCTGGTCTCAGGTCTCAGTTGTGGGCGGCCGGTGCCGCCGAGTTGGAGCGTTTCGTCATGGCCCTAGCCGTCATTTTTTGCGAGGACAGGTTTCGCGAGGACCTCGAGGTGCTCGCTGAGGAGACCGGGTACCGCCTCCTCAACCCCCATGAGGCGGGCGACGACGCGACCGAGACGGTCCGCCATCTGCTGCCGGAATTCCCCAACCTGCTGGCCGTCGTCAGCGAGAGCATCGGGCAGGGCTGGGTCCGCGAGTTCGACCGAGCGGACACCCGGTACTGGCTGGTGGCGGTGGGATCTCCCTGTGGACCCGGCTGCGAGCCGCCGACGCGCCAGCCCCACCGCCGGCTCCTGAGCTTGGATCAGACCAGTCGCGCCTATCTGCGGCAGCTGCTCGACGACTGGCGCGAGCGGGAGCTGGTGCGAGTGGACTGCTTCACATTCGCATACCGGGACGGGCTGCCGGCGGAGGCCGACTGGGTGGTCGACACCCGCTTCCTGGACAGCCCCTACTGGATTCCCGAGATGCGAGATCTCAGCGGCAGCGATCCCGTGGTGAGGCGACACGTGATGGCCCAGACCGGAGCTCAGGAGCTAGTTGAGAACTTCCTGCCAATGCTGGTGAATCTGCTGCCCCTCTACCAGACCCAGAGCCGCTCTGTGCTGCGGGTCGCGGTGGGCTGCACCGGTGGCAAGCACCGCTCGGTGGCCATCGCGAGTGAACTGGTGGACCGCATCAACCAGTCCGGGCAAGCGGCCGCCCGCCATCTCGAGCGGCCGCCCCTGCGCCTTCCCCAGGCGCTGGACTGACAGCCGTGGTCGGCTCCTACTGAGCCGTCGCGAGCGGCTGCATGCCCAGCCCGGCCAGGCGGGCGGGAGCGGCCTCCGGTAGCACCGACCGCACCAGGTCCTCATAGGCGCTGCGCACCTCCGGATAGCGCAGGAAGAGCAGGTGGGCGTACTCGTGAGCCACCGGGCGGGGTGAGCGAGCCAGGTGGAGGTGGACCTCCGCGGGTAGATGGTTGGCCTTGCGGCCGTTGCAGCGCTTGCAGGCCACCACCTGGTTCTCCCAGGTCTTGGCGGCTCCGCCGCGAGAGATCGGCACCACATGATCGATGGTCAGCTCCGGGGCAGCCGCACGGAGCCCGCAATACTGGCAGGTGTGGTCGTCCCGCAGCAGCAGGTTGCGCCGGTTGGCCCGCAGCAAACGGCGCGGAATGACCACATTGCGCAGCAGCCGGACCACGATCACCCCCTCCCCCAGCCGGCGATGGGCCAGCTCACTCTCGACTATCGCCCGCACCCGATCGTCGAAGAAGGCGACCCGCTCCTTGGTCAACAGCACCACCAGGCGGCGCCGGCTGATGACATTGAGGGGCTGCATGGAGGCGTTCAGCAGCAGCACCGGCATGCTCCAATTGTGCGCTTCGGCGCGGGCTCAGGTGGGTCGCATCCCCAGAGCCACCCGCAGGCCTTCCACCGGCCCGGTGAGCGAACTTCCCACGGAGAGGACCACCAGCAGTACCACCACCGCCACGAAGAGGCAGAGGACGATGTAGCTGGCGACCGAGGGCCCGGAGGTTGGCGGCGGCAGCGACTTGCTCATGGCGGCGACAAGCTGGGCCGTCCCGCGGATCTGAGTGAGACCGGGCTCCGGAACTGGCCCGCCAGCCAGGCGCGCCGGCCCGGCCACGCTGCCAGCGGGGCTCGTGCGACTCGGGCGAGCCGGGGCTCGCGGGCCGACTCCGGACGCCCGTGCACCAGCCGCTCGACGCGGGGCCTCCATACACCCCGTGGTGAGATCCGCCCCGCAGCGACCGTCCGCGACCGGGGGCCGGGTTCACGGACCGTTTCCACCCAGGCCGACAGTGATGAACAGATTGACCTGAAGTCACGCCTGGTCTCGTGAGACCCGAGCCGGATTCCCAAGCCCCGAGGCCCATCGGTCACGGGTTCAGAGCTGACAAGACCTCCGGGAATCCTCGCGGTGGCGGCGATTGGTCGACTCTTGCCTGACCCACCGCCGAGCACCCAACCGCCCATCGCACTCACGCCGTGGCCGGAGTCGCCTCGACCGTGGCCCACCGGCTGGCGGGCCCATCGGGTTCGGCTCGCAGCAACCGCCAACCACGCGACCCGCGGGTGAGGATGAGGTCCAGGGTGGGCGCGAGGTGGGCCCGGCGCGCGGCCATGGTGGGAGCGGAGGCTACCGAGCCGTCATCCAGAAGTCTCGCGCACTCGTCCAGAGCGGCCCCGATGGAGGCGGCCTCCAGGGCTAGGACGGTTCCCCCCAGAAGCCGTGGAAGCCGGCTCAGGAGCGCCGTCAGCACGGCTGCGGGCGGCCGTACCAAGAACAGCGGATCGGCGTCCAGGGCGTCCTCCAGAACTCCCGACGCACCCCCTTCAAGAGTCGGCCATCCCAGCGGCACCCAGGCCCGCGGATCCTGGTAGCTCAGGACTCGAGGTCTGCGGCTCGGTCCCTGGAGCCGGGCGGCCAGAGAAGCCAGCGCGAGTTCGGGACGGTGCGCCGCCACCAGTAGGATGCCGCCCCCCAAGACCAGCTCCACGCCCATCTCCAGCAGCGCGCCGGGAATCGGGTCGGGGGCGCCGGCGGCAGCCGCCAAGTAGGCCCGCTCCACCAGCGGCGGAACCAGGAAGTCCAGCTCGAGGTCACCGGCATACCCCCAACCACTGGGGGTCTCCTCTTCCAGGCCCAGAGAGCGACGGGCGGTGGCAATCGCCTCCGCCAGCTCGCCGGGGGTGAGCGGCTCGCCCCGGGAGGCCCACACACCGTGGCGGCGCACCTGCAGGGGCAGCCCAGCCACCAGGCGGACGGCCTCGGCGCCATCTTCCAGCTCCGGCCGCGCCAGCGGAGGAGCCCCCGTCAAATCGAGGCCTGAGCGCCGCGCTTCCAGAGCGGGCGCCGGCGGCGGGAGGACAGAACTCGCCGACGGCGGAGGCGGAACCCCAGCTCCGGCTGCTGACTCCCGCCACTCCCCGGTCCCGGCGCCAGGATCTGCCGGGGGCCTCCCGTAGTACGGAGCTGGAGAGCTCCCCGGCCGGCCTGGGGCCGAGAGCAGTGCCAGGGACACCCCCGCGACTCGGAGATTGCCACCGACCCTGAGCAGTGCGCGGCCCCCCGGGGGCAGCCGGCGCCCATCCACCCAGGTGCCACTCACGCCCCCCAGGTCATGCACCTCTACTCCGCCTTCGTCCCGGGCCAGCTCGCAGTGACGGTTGTCGACCGCCTCGTTGGGGTCCAGATGGCTGACGTCGACGTCGGGGACCACGCCCCCGGGAACGGCGCGGCCGAGCAGGATCGGATAGCGCTCCAGGGTCACTGTCGCCCCGTCGGCGGCACGCAGGGCGAGCATCTCCCCCTCAGCCATTCAGAGCTCCGACGGCAGGCGCCGCGGGCGACTCACGGCGCCGGCACTCCGCGCCCTTCCAATTCGGCGATCAGGGCTGGAACGACTTTGAGCACGTCCCCAACCACCCCGAGATCACTGAGCTTGAAGATGGGGGCGTCGCGGTCCTTGTTGATGGCGATGATGTGGTTGGCTCCCTTCATACCCACGGTGTGCTGCATCGCACCGCTGATGCCGCAGGCAAGGTAAACGTCCGGCTTGACCGTCTTCCCGGTCTGCCCCACCTGACGCGAGTAGGGGACCCAACCGGCGTCGACAACTGCCCGGCTGGCCCCCACAGCCCCGTTGAGGATCTCCGCGAGCCGCTCCAGGAGCTTGAAGTTGGCAGGGTCCTGAAGGCCACGTCCCCCGCTCACGATCACCCTGGCCTCCTCCAGCTTGGGTCCGCTGGTGGGCGCCACCACTGACTCCAACCGGCGCGCTCCGCGGGGAGCCTCCGGCGGCAAGCCGACCTCCACCACCTGGGGGGTGGCTCCGCCCCCGGGAGTTGCCACAAAGGACTTGGCCCGAACCAGGATGCAGGGGGAGGGCGACGAGACATCCGTGGTGACGTTCTGGGTGGCCCCGAATATCGAGCTGACGGCGGCATAGCCATCTCCATGCGGGATCACGTCCAGAGCGTTCGCGACCACGGTCAGCCCCAGGCGCGCGCTCAGCCGCGCGCATATGTCACGCCCGTCATAGGTGGCCCCGAAGAGGATCAGGTCAGGATGGTGTTGCTCCACCAGGCCCGCCAGCACAGCTGCGGCCGGCTGAGCGAGGCGCTCACGATAGGCGGGATCCAGGCCCAGGTAGACCCTGGCGGCCCCATACGAACCCAGGGTATCGATCACGCCAGCCCCGTCGGGATCCAACACCACCACTTCCACCTCGCCCCCGAGCTCACGGGCGCGGGTGAGAACCTCCAGTGAGACCGGCGCCGGCTCCGAGTTGGTCAGTTCTACGTAAACCCAGATCTTTGACATCTCAGATGACCTTCAACTCAGCTAGGTAGTCGGCGATCAGGCGGGCGGCGGAACCGTCGTCCTCGACCACCCGCCCAGCCTGCCGCTGCGGTGCGGGCTCGACCGCCGCGATTCGCTGGTGGGGCACCAAGGCCGCAGGGTCGAGGCCGAGGTCCTCGACGGTGAGCTGCTCGAGCGGCCTGCTCTTGGCGCCCATGATCCCCTTGAGGGTTGGGTAGCGAGGCTCGTTGATGCCGCCGGTAACGGACACCACCGCCGGCAACTCGGCCTCCACCAGGTCGTGCCCGCCCGGCGTCTGACGCTGAATCCGCACCGTGCGGCCGCTCAGTTCCAGATGCTTGGCGAAAGTGAGGCAGGGCCAGCCCAGCAGCTCCGCCACAGCGGCGGGAACCGTCCCCGTGTAGCCGTCGGTGGACTCGGTGCCGGCCACCACCAGATCGGGGGCAACCCTGGCCACGGCTGCGGCCAGGACCCGGGCCGTAGCCAGGGCATCGGACCCGCGCAGTCTCTGGTCGGAGATGTGCAGCCCGGAGCCGGCGCCCATCGCCATCGCCTTGCGCACTGCCTCCAGAGCACGCTCCCCGCCCATGGAGATCACCACGACCTCCCCCTGGCTGGCCTCGGCCAGCTGCAAGCCGGCCTCGATGCCAAAGGAGTCGCCCGGGTCCAGCACCACCTCCACCCCCTCGCGGACGAGCAGATTGGTGGCGGGGTCGAGCCGGCTCGCCCCGGAAGGATCCGGCACCTGCTTGACGAAGACCGCGATCTTCAAAATTCCAACTCCCCCCTTAGAGCCACCATCCCAAACCGGACCCCAATCTTACCGATCGCCAGGGGCATGGCCGCCGCTCTCCCACCTCGGTGCCGGGCGGAACCGCCGTATAATCGCCGAGCCCCCATTGGGGCTGGTCGGACCGGCGCAAGGCCGCTGGATCGCCATCGGGCCCCGTGGTGTAGCTGGCCTAACACGCCACCCTGTCAAGGTGGAGATCGGCGGTTCGAATCCGCTCGGGGTCGCCACTCCGACCGCCCTCCTCAGGCGCTGGCTGGCTCCGGATAGATGCGAAATCCGCTCCATTCCCGATGGCGAAGGCTGCGGTAGAAGTGGAGCGCGTCCGGCGCCGCCAGCAGGTCCAATCGCTCGCCTCCGGCGCGCGCCAGCGCGGCCAGCAGCAGCGAACGCCCCAGGCCCTGGCGGCGGCACCCTGCCGCCACCAACAACAGGGAGCAGTAGGCCTGCAGTTCGCCGTCCGAAAGGACCTGGCAGACACCAAGGACCTGGGCCCGCTCCACGGCCACCACGGTCCGGCCGCCGGGACAGGCCAGCACCCTTTGCGCGCGCTCAGGGTCTCCCGGCAGGGAGGTCCAGCCCTCGGCGCTGCAGAGCCCGATCACCCCGGACAGGTGCTCGGCTTGGAAGGCAACCAACTCCATCCCGTGATGGTATGGCGCCGGGGCCAGCCGCGGCGATCCGGCACGGACGAGGCAGGTCCTCCGGACGGCATGATGGGCCCACCATGGACCATCGCCACCTTCCCATCCACGCCTCACCCCAGCAGATCGGGCATGACGGGAGCTGACGCGGAGCGCCTCCTCGGGCCGCTGCCCCCCGAGTTCCTACTCCACCTGGTGGGCGAAGAGGAGCTGCTGGTCAGCTCCCGCGACCGAGGCGGCGAGGGCAGGGTCAGGATGTGGTTTGCGGTCGCCCCCACCGGTCACGTCTACCTGCTCACCCCCGCGATCAGCCGCAAGGCCGAACGCTGGCTGGAGGACTCATGGGTGCGGCTGCGCATCCCAGGAAGCAGGGTCAGCCAGGAGGGTCTGGTTCAGCTGGTGGATTCCCAGGGCGCCCGGGCAGATGTAGACCTCCTGGTGGATCGCTTTCGACTGTCCGGTGCGGCCACGCCCGAGGCGCTGGCCTGGATGCTGGATTCCGGCAGTCACCTGCTCCTGCGGGTGGGCCTGGCCAACCAGTCCTGATCCGGCACGGGGCAGGTCGCGGCGCGTCTCTCGGTCACACCAGCGCGCGGCCCCTCTTCACGATGGCCGGACCCCACCTGCCGCCCAGCAAAGACGCCTGGAGAGCGGCTCAGAGGCGGGCCTGATCGACGGCGAGCACGGCCCTGAGCAGTGCGGCCGTGCCCATCGCCACCTGGTCCTTGTCGGTCCACTCCTCCGGGCAGTGGCTGCGGCCATCTCGGGAGGGTATGAAGAGCATTCCCATCGGCCCCAACCTGGCCATGTGGGCGGCGTCGTGGCTGGCTCCCGAGGGGACCTCCAGGGGCTCGACCCCGGTGGCGCGCACCGCTTGGGCCAGCAGCTCACGCATGATCGGAGAGCAGGCCACGGGAGGCTCGGCCGAGATCCAGGCGAGGTCAGCCGTGACCCCCGTGCCCACAGCCACCCGCGCCACCAGCTCCTCCACCTGCCCCCTGCCCTGGTGCAGCCAGGCGTCGTCGACGCTGCGCATCTCGGCCACCAGGACAGCCCGTGCGGCCACCACGTTGGGAGAGTTGGGCTCGACTGTGATCTGGCCCACGGTGGCCACCCCGTCGGAGCCCGTCGATCGGCGTCCGATCCTGTCGATCCCGCAGATGATCTGAGCCGCCGCCTGCATTGCATCCAGGCGCCCGTCCATGGGAGTGGTGCCGGCATGATCGGGACGTCCCACCACCTCAATGCGGGCCCGGTAGATGCCGACGATGGCGCTCACGACCCCCAATGGACGCCCGGCCCGGTCCAGGCGCGCCCCCTGCTCAACGTGCAGCTCTAGGTACCCGTGGAGATTGCCGGCCGGCCATGTGGCGGAGTCCAGCGCGCCGGGCCTGGCTCCCATGCCGGCCAGGGCCCCGGCCAGCGTCATCCCAGTCGGATCGAGAAGCTCCAGGTGCGAGCTCGCCAGGTGGCCCGTCACCGCCCGGCTCCCGAGGCAGCTCAGGCCAAACCGATTTGGCTCCTCGCCCAGAAAGTCGACCACCCAGAGGGGATGCCGGAGACGAGTCGCGGAGTCCCGCAGCAGTGACGCCACCTCGATGGCAGCCACCACCCCCACCATGCCATCGAACCGCCCACCCCCGGAGACGGTGTCGGTGTGAGAGCCCACCACCAACACTGGAGCCCGAGGCTCGCTGCCCGGGAGACGGCCGATGAGGTTGCCGATCGCATCCGGGGTGACCTCGAGGCCCGAGTCCGTCATGAAGTCGGACACGAGCTGGCGGGTCTCCCGGTAGGCCGGGCTGAAAACCCGCCTGGTCCAGCCTGGCTCGCCCGGCTCCACATGCTCGGCCAGGCGCATCAAACGCTCCCAGACGCGCTCGGCCGAGACCGTGGACAGATCTGGCGACGGCCCATCCCATGCCATCCCAGGCACGGTAGCAAAGTGGCCAGGTTGTGGGCCACGCCGCCCGCGTGCCAGGATGTGGGTATGCCCAACCGCGCCCAGGCCCTCGAGCTGCTCCAGGAGCACACCAAGACCGATAGCCTGCGGCGCCACGGACTGGCGGTGGAGGCGGTCATGCGGGCGGCGGCCAAGCGCACCGGTGGCGACCCTGAGCTCTGGGGAATGACCGGTCTTCTGCACGACTTCGACTACGAGGCCCACCCAGACGAGCACCCTTTCTGGGGCCGGCCCGTGCTGGAGGCGCAGGGATATCCGGAGGAGGTGGTGCTGGCGGTCCAGGGGCACGCCAACTTCAGCGGCGTCCCCCGGGAGACCCCGATGGCCCATTGGCTGTTCGCCCTGGATGAACTGACCGGTTTTGTGATGGCGGTGGCGATGGTGCAGCCGGGCCGCGCGGTGGCAGCCGTGCGGGCCCAGTCGGTGCGCAAGAAGCTCAAGGACAAAGCCTTCGCCCGCAGCGTCAGCCGCGACGACATCACCCAGGGAGTGGCCGAGCTGGGTCTGGAGCTGGATGAACTGGTGGAGCTGGTGGTCGGCGCGCTCATTCCCGTCAGCTCCGAGATCGGCCTGGGTTGAGCCGGGCTCCGGTGGGTCCGCCGTGGCGTCCCGGGCCGGCCGCCCGTGGCGGAGTTTTCGTCCGCCTGGCACGGCTGCTTTCGATGCCCCCGGTGAGCTGCAGCGGCCTGAAGCCTATACTCGATCGCTGACCCGCTATAGGGGAGGTGGCTGAGTGGCCGAAAGCGCCCGCCTGCTAAGCGGGTGACGGGGTAAAACCTCGTCCGAGGGTTCGAATCCCTCCCTTCCCGCCATCCGCACCCGGGTGACGGGTCCCGCTAAGTGCGAGCTTGGGACAGCTCCTCCACCAGGGACCCCACCCTGACGGCGATCTCGTCACGTATCGCTCGCACCCGCTCCAAGGGCTGGCCCATGGGGTCCACCAGCTCCCAGTCGATATAGCGCTTGCCAGGGATATAGGGGCACTGATCCCCACAGCCCATGGTCACCACCACCTCCGCCCAGGCGGCCAGGTCCGGAGTGAGCAGAGTCGGCACCCTGGAACTGACGTCGATCCCCAGCTCGGCCATCGCCGTCACCACCTCGGGGTGCAGCCTCGCAGCCGGGGTCGTGCCTGCGGAAGCGGCCTCATGGAGTCCCCCTGCGGCCCGCTCGAACAGAGCCTGGCTCATCTGCGAACGCCCGGCGTTGTGCAGGCAGACGAACAGCACCTTGGTCACGGCTTCAGCCCTCCCAGAATCGCTGAACGCGCCCGCGGCCGAGCCCAGATGGCGGCGGCCGACCATGCGCACCCCGGCGGCGCCAACCGGACGCGCCGGAACGGATCGCACTGAGGATTCGTCGGGATCATCCCAAGCCAGGATATCGGCCCCGCTCAAGACCGTTGCATCCCGCATTGGCCAACTTGGGCCAACGCGAGCATCTCTTCCCCCAGGCGTGTGCGGCTGGGCTGTCTTCCCCTTGCGGCGCAGGGGCATGGGATGTCGTGCCTGCCAGGTCGCCCCATCAGGCGGGCGGCACGGTGAGCCAAGGGCAGGGGTGAGATCCCGGCTCCCATCCTCGCTCGGAGGCCCCAGGGTTGAACCAGAGTGCCTTCTCAGGCACGGCCCACCACGGTCCCAGGTGGAACGGCGCTTCCCCATCGCCCTCGCCGCCCGGCGGAGTTGACGCGGGTGCCGGCCGGTCTTGCGATCGGTCCCCAGCATCAAGCGGTTGGGCTCAGGCCAGGTCGACCGGCGCGAAGCTCGCTCCCACATACCACCTGCCGGTCAGCTCCCTCCAGAAGACCCGCACACTGATGGAGCCGCTGGCCAGCCTCACCTTGTAGGGCGCGGCCGGGGGGCGTTTCACCCCGGGGTGGGAGCCATTGCCCCACGCCGCGGCATCCCGTTGCCATCGGAGCCTGGCCGAGGCCGCGCTCTCCGCCAGCTCCAGCACCCGGGCGAGGCCCACCCGGCGGCTCGACTTCTGGCGGTTGCGCTCCCGGCCGGCGCAGAAGCCCTCCAGGTGGATCTCCACCCACTCGGCTCCGCCCGAGCGTTCCCTGAGCTTGCCGACAGCTGGGATGCGCAGGCGCAGAGCATCGGCTTTCCCAGCCTCTGAGAGCCTGATCCGGGCCGATGGATTGCCGCCGGGAGAGCCGACGTCGCCCTGGCAGAACCACTGGCCGGCGCGTGCCCACTCCCACCCGCCCCGCCCCTCCTGGGGGCTCGCGTGGTCATGGGTCTTGGGCCGGGAACCAGCCAGGCGAGCCGGGCGCTCCCGGAGCAGACCCGGACCCCACCACTTGCGAGCCGCTTCTCCAGCGTCCCGCAGCGGCAGACGAGCCGGGAACGTCCGCCGGCCAGACCATGGCGCTTGCCGACCGCCCTCCTCGAGCTGCCGCGCTTTGCCCTGGACAGCTCAGTGGCCGTCTCCGCCAGCCGCTCGCGGGAGCGCTCCAAGGAGAACCTGGTGGCCTCGACCGCTGGGTCCTGCGCCCCTCGGGCCGCCACCAGCATCGAGGTGGCCTCCCGCTGGGACCAACCACGGGCGATCAGCTCGCTCCTGACCCCGCCCAGACCCGCTGTGAACCACGGCTCGCCCCGGACCGTCACCCGCCGGTGGACCTCCCGCATGGCGGTGGACCACTCCTCCCCCAGGGCGAAGAGCGGCGGGAGGATCCCGGGGTCTGTGACCCTCGCCTCGACCGTGACCTCCTCGCTCACGGTGCTTCAGTCCCCTGGGAACACAGGTTTGGGCTGCCCGCTCTGATCCCCGGCCATGGCCGCTCCCCCAATGGCCGTGATTGTCCAAACGAGGCCGGCAACTGTTGGCAACCCGATTAAGAAGCGCTGGGAGACGAACTGCCTGGGCCCACCGACCCGATCCCCGATGGCCGGGCAGGGCTGGGAGCGCGGGTTCTCTCGAGCGGGCTGGCAGTCGCTTGAGGGCCGGCTCGCCCGAGCTCAGGGGTGCCACCGTCAGCACCGTGCGCCCCGGCCTCTTCCGATCACCGATTCCAAGCCGTGGCAATTTCGTGTCCAGGGACTATTGCAGAAGGTACAAAAGGACGTACGATGCGCCGATGAGCAAACACCCGCCCCCCGCGAGCTCCCCGGACCGCTTCCAGAGCCTGGCCTCGCTGCCGGGACGGATCGTGGGGCGGTATCGCGAGACCGCCCGCGAGCGGCCCGACGAGGAGATCAAATTCCGAGTGCTGGCCGCCTTCATCGGGACCTTCACGTCGGTGCGCATCATCACCCACGGGATCCGTGGGGACTGGCTGCCCCTCAAGAACGTCCAGTTGGGGGGGAAGAAGGGAGGGCATCCACTCCACATTCACCATCTGGTGTGGGGGATCCTGGCCCTCACCGGCTGTGGCTATGGCGCCCTGATGAATACCGAGCCCAAGTGGCGCCGCCGGCTGGCCCCGGTGTACGGAGCCGGGGCGGCTCTGACCTTTGACGAATTCGCCCTCTGGCTGCGGCTGGAGGACGACTACTGGAACTCCGCAGGGAGAACCAGCGTGGACGCTGTGATAGTTCTCAGCGCGCTGTTGGGAGTGGCGGTGGCCTCACCGCTCTTCTGGCAGCGCGCCTTCGACGAGGTGGCCAGGACGGTACCGCCGGTGCCTCTCACCGGCAAAGTTGGGAGCCGCGGCCTCCAGGGCATCTGAGCGACCTGGAGAGCTTCACAAGAGGTGATAGGCGTGCCAGACGAGTTCTTTACAGTCGAAGAGGTTGCCCGGAGGCTCGTCCTCCCGCCAGAGATGATCCGTCGCAGGATCGAGTCGGGGGACATCCCCGTGCACTGGGTGGAGGTCGACGGCAAGCTGGAGATGCGCGTCGCGGCCGAGGACATTGGAGGCCTGTCCGGCGCACCCACCTTCTCGGACCCCTTCGCCCCGCCCCAGGGTGAGGGTGAACTCCAACCGGCCGCAGGCGAGCCCGCGGCCGAGGAGTGGGCCGTCACCGAGAGCGAATATTCCCAAGGCGTGTGGACCCCTGTGGAGGAGACCAACGCCACTGAGGCCAACCCCTGGGAGGTCAACCCCACCAGCGACCTGGCGGCCGCCGAAGTCGGACCCTCGGGAGTGCCCGTCTGGCGCCCAGATCCCGCCACCTGGGAGGACGAACCGCTGGACTCAGTCGCGCCCACGCCCGCCGAGCCCGAGTTCCCACCCATCTCGACGGGATACCAGGCTGAGGCGGTGGAGCCGGCCGACGAGGAAGAGGCGGCGGGGGTCGGTGTACCCCCGCTCGAGGAGGAGGAGGACACCGAGTTCGCTGGTGCATTCTTCAGCCCAGAGCCGTCGGAAGTGGCCTTCGCCACCCCCCCAGCCCCGGGATTCGGCTTTCAGTCCCCGCCCGCGGGCCCGACCTATGGCACCGAGCCAACCCCCTCCGCCACGCAGTACGGTTTCGAGGCGGCCGCCACGGCACCCCCATTTGGCTTCGATGGGACCACCCAGGCCTACCCTGGTGCAGAGGCTGACTCCGAGGTGCAGGCCGTCGAGTACGATGAGGTCGAGGAGTCCCAGCCCGCTGCCGCGGCCGTCGAGTACGACGAGGTCGACGAGGCCCAGCCCGCAGCCGCGGCCGCCGAGTACGAGGTGGTCGAGGAGCCCCAGCCTGCGGTCGCGGCCGTCGAGGACGCCGCGGCTCCGCCTTCAGCTCTGATCTCCTCTCAGATCGCGGGAGCGGGCTCGGTGGCCATCAACTCCATCGACGCTCGCGAGCTGGTCGCCGGACTCTTCGAGAGATGGGAACGTGCCCTGGAGCAGAGGATTCAGGCGGAGCAGCGGCTGCGTTTCGAAGCCGAGCTGGAGCAGCGCCTGCGCCAGGTCCGCGACCTACGCCAGGAGCTCGACCAGACCCGCAAGACGCAAGCCGCCCAGATGGCGGAGCGGGAGCGGGAGATGATGGAGTTGCGCAACAAGGTTCGGGAGATGGAGCAGGCCCCCAGGAAAGGGGGGCTCTTCCGCCGATAGCAGACCCCAGCAGACCTCTCTTCAAGCGGTCCTTCGCCAGCACGCCCAAACTTGCGGTCATGGGTAGCCCCAACGACGTCGAGGAGATCAAGTCCCGCCTCAACCTGGTGGACGTGGTGGGGAGCTACCTGCGCCTCCAGCGCGCCGGGCGCGAGTACCGGGGGCTGTGCCCGTTTCATTCCGAGAGGACCCCGTCCTTCTACGTCAACCAGGAGAAGCAGCTCTGGAACTGCCACGGCTGCCACCTGGGTGGCGACCTCTTCAAGTTCGTCGAGCTGATCGACCACACCGACTTTCGAGGGGCCCTCGACGAGCTGGCCAAGCGCGCCGGCGTGGACCTGACCCCAGCCGAGCCCCCTAGCCCGGCCGAGCGGCGCCGGCAGCTGCTGCGAGAGAGCTCCCTGCGCCTGAACCGGCTGGCGGCTGACTTCTACCACGAGGTCCTCCTCCACCACCGTGCCGGCGAACCGGGCCGGGCCTTCCTGGAGCGACGCCAGGTGACCGCTGCCGACATCGAGCGGTTCCACCTCGGCTACGCTCCCGCCGGCACCAGCCAGGACAACCTGGCCCGCTACCTGACCAAGCATGGTGCCAGTGGGGAAGAGATTGCGGCCGCCGGCCTGGGTCGAGCGCAACGGGGCCAGCTCACGGACTTCTTCCGCCGCCGCCTGGTGGTTCCCATTCGAGACGAGCGCGGCCGCTGGGTTGGTTTCGGTGGCCGCAGCTTGGGTGAGGATCAACCCAAGTACCTCAACACCCGCGCCACCGAGGTGTTCGACAAGGCCCGCGTGCTCTTCGGTCTGGACATCGCCAGGGACGCGATCGGCCGAGAGCGGAGGGCCGTCCTGATGGAGGGTTACTTCGACGTGGTGAGCGCCCACCGGATCGGGCTTGGGACGGCCGTCTCCAGCTCCGGCACGGCCCTGACCGAGATCCAGGTTCGACTGCTGCGGCGCTTCGCAGACGAAGTGGTGCTGTGCTTCGACGGAGATCAGGCGGGGCAGCGGGCGGCCCGCACCGCGGTCGGCCTCCTGGGAGGGGCCGGCATCACCTGCCGGCTGGTCGTCCTGCCCCAGGGCCAGGATCCGGACGATCTCGGTCGGGACGATCCGGAGAGAATGCGCCGCCTGGTGGACCAGGCTGCGCCCGCCTGGGAGGTGCTGGTGGACCAGGCGCTGGGTGAGTCCGGCTCGCAGTCTGGCGGCCAACGTCAGGAAGCTCTCCGCCGCGCCATGGCCGTGCTCTCCCGAATTCCGGAAGCCAGCATCCGCGAGCTCTATGCGGAGCGAGTGGGCCGGAGGCTGGGCATCGCCTCCTCCCGGATCCTGGAGGATGTCGAGCGCGGCTCCCAGCCTCGGTCAGCGGCGGGAGCTGGTTTGGACTCCGCCCCCATCGGGAAGAGTGGAATGGGTGCGTCCGCCCATTTGTTGGGCCTGCTGTCGGTCAGGCCGGAGCTGGTGCCGGAGGTTAGAGATCACTATCAGGTTACCCGGGGCGACTTTCCCGACCCTGACGACGGCGCTCTCTACCAGGCCATGGCCGAAGCTGCGCCTGCGAGACTATTCCTGGAATCACTTCCCGCTAACCTTGCCCAGAGGCTCGCTCAGGTCAGCGACGGCGAACTACCCGAACTCGAAGGCGAATCGGACGGCAGCCGGCTGCGACGGGCCATGGAGGATTGCGTGAGGACCATGCGCGTCGAGGTGGC
This sequence comes from bacterium, assembly GCA_021817025.1. The sequence continues at coordinate 962 of JAKAWF010000019.1, read as the reverse complement.
TGAGCGCACGGTGGCCAGTCTGCGCCAGCGGCTTGCGGGTGAAGGCCACCATCGCCAGGGCGACCGGCCCGCCCTGGTGGCGGAGATGGATGCGGTCAGAAGGCGGATTGAGGTGCTGCGCCGCGGCGGCAGCTTGGAGGCGTGAGTTGGCAAGGGCGATGAAGGCGGTGCCCGCACCGGCGCCTCCTCGGACCGAGGACCTGGTACGAACTGCTGAGCAGCTGATCCTGAAGGGGAAGGAGCAGGGGTACCTGAGCCCCAACGAGATCGTTGATCCTTTCCCCGACCTGGAGGCCGACCCCGATCAGATGGAACGGCTCTTCCTGCTGTTCCGGGACATGGGGATCGCGGTCACCGATGGGGACAAGGACTTCGACTCCGAGGAGACCGAGGACGAGCTGCTCGCCGCCGACGCCGATGCCATCTCCCTGGACGACCCGGTGCGGATGTACCTCAAGGAGATCGGCCGCGTGGCGCTGCTCAAGGCCGAGGACGAGGTCTATCTGGCCAAGCTCATCGAGCAGGGTGACGAGGACGCCAAGCACCGGCTCACCGAGGCCAACCTGCGCTTGGTGGTGTCGATTGCCAAGAAGTACATCGGCCGGGGGATGTCGTTCCTGGACCTGATCCAGGAGGGCAACATGGGCCTCATCCGGGCGGTCGAGAAGTTCGACTACCACAAGGGCTACAAATTCTCGACCTACGCCACCTGGTGGATCCGGCAGGCCATCACCCGCGCCATCGCCGACCAGGCGCGCACCATCCGGATCCCCGTGCACATGGTCGAGACCATCAACAAGCTGGTGCGCATCTCCCGCCGTCTGCTCCAGGAGCTGGGCCGCGAGCCCGCCGATCCTGAGATCGGAGAGGAGATGGGGATCACCCCCGATCGGGTGCGGGAGATCGTCAAGGTCGCCCAGGACCCGGTCTCGCTCGAGACCCCCATCGGCGAGGAGGAGGAC
>JAKAWF010000331.1 GCA_021817025.1 bacterium | reverse complement strand
CTAACATGACGTCGGCTCGCGGACTCGCTGCTAGCTTTTACAGCAAGCTCAGGACGCCACCACTTCCCGGTGCTGTTCATGGACATAGAGAAAGCAACGGCTCCTTCCACCACCGACGGGTGGAACGGCGTGGCCACGCCAGGGACATGTGGCAGTCTGGATGGCAACGGCATCCCTTACGCGGTGGACCGCTGCACCTTCAACGGCTTCTGGGACTGGCTGGAGTACGGGTCGGGAGCTACTCCCGGAAGCCTATGTGACTCGGGTGGAAGCCAGACGCTGGCCCTGGCTTCAGGGCCCTCGCCGGAGGGGGTTTGCTGCGGGCCGGGGCAGAACCCGGCCCCCGGCGCCTACTCGTCACATGGGTACTGGAGCTACACCTTCGGTAACCAGGGCAGCATCACGGGCACCTGGGAATGGACCTCGGTGGACGAGCCCAATGCCTACAACAACAGCAACCCCAGCGCTCCCGCGCCGACGGTCCCCGACGGTAGCTGGAACTACGACTACAACTCGCCCCCGGAGTCCGGCACGGGTGAGATCTGCGAGTACGAGGGGGGCAGCACCCAGATCTGCAACTACACCGCCGATGCGGACTTTTTCGGGGGGCAGAGCGCGGGCGGGGTACATGCGCTGATGTGGCAGTGGGACAGCATCAACAATGGGACTGAGGACTTCGACGAGGTGCTGAAGAGCATCCTGCCGAGCGGGTGGTGAGGTGGTGCGCATGCTGAGAAGGAGGGTTGCGGGCATACGGTGGCGGACCGTCCGGAGAAGGGGTGTCAGCGTCCGTGCGCTGACCGGAGTGGTGGTGGCGCTCGGGATGGGGGCAGCGGCCTTCATGGCTCTCTCCACTCTTGCCGTTACTCACCCGAAGCCCCAGGCTCACGTTGTGGCCGGCGCATTCACCACCCCCTCTCCTTCTCCCGCCAACGCCAGCCCGAGCAACTCCCCGGCAGCGTCCCTCCCTCCTCGCTGCCGGACCAGCCAGCTGGCCATGAAGATGATGCCCTATGGTGCCTTTGGCCCTGGCGACACTCCGCTTCTCTTCCTGCTGCGCAACGATGGCCCGGGAGACTGCTCACTGAGTGGGGCGCCGACCATCTCTTGGCCGCGGGGTGTGGAGGCGAGCCTGGAGGGAGGGCTACTCACCGCCCCTCCAGCGAACGGCGGCAAAGGCATCACCTGGTTCGGGTACAACGGGCAGCCACTCAGCCAGATCGGGCCCGTCGTCCTGACACCTGGCGGAGCTCCGGCGGCATTCATCACGGTGATGGCCCCGGGGCCAGGCGTCAAGGGCACATGGGCCTGCATCAGCCGGGGACAGCAGGCGAGCCAGATGCCGTCCTGGCTCTACATCACCCTGCCGGGGGCGACTCACAGTGTGGCTGTGCCCGACTCCGTCTTCGGCCCTGCGGCCGACCCCTGGAAACAGCAGACCTGCTGGACCTTCGGTCCTGCAACAGCGGTCTACCCGACCACGGTCTTGGCCAAAGGGATGCCCTGGAGCAACCCACCGTTGCATGCGGTGCCGATGACCCCCGTCACGCTCCCGCCTGGCACTCCAAGTGGTGACTGACGACCATCCGCGCCGCCTCCCCACTGTCCGATACCGATCGTTCGCGGACACACTCGGCCGGCACGGGACTCCACTAGGCCGTACCTGTAACGCAAGGCGTGTACGCAGCTATGTAACGCCCTCCCCCGTTGGTGCTACAGTTAGACGATGCGCATCGGCTACGGGCGGGTGTCCACCACCGACCAGAACCCCGACGCTCAGCGTGACGCGCTCCAGGCCGCCGGCTGCGACCGGGTCCTCGTCGACAGGGCCAGCGGGAAGCTGGCACGCCGCCCCGAGCTGGACAAGGCCCTCCTGGTCGCCCGGGAAGGCGACCAGCTGGTGGTCACCAAGCTCGACCGGCTGGGACGGTCCCTCGAGCATCTGATGGCCATGTCCAATGACTTGCAGGCCCGGGGCATCGACCTGGTGGTGCTCGACCAGGGGATCGACACCTCCACCCCGGTGGGCCGGATGTTCTTCCAGATCCTCGGCGCCATCGCCGAGTTCGAGCACGCCTTGATGGCCGAGCGCACCCGCGACGGCTTGGCCGCCGCCAGAGCGCGTGGCCGTACCGGGGGGCAGCGGCCCAAGCTCAGCCCCCGCCAGGCCAGAATCGCACAGGAGATGTACGAAGCGCTGGGGCCAGATGGTCGGCGGACTCACACCGTGGCCGAGATCGCCGCCGAGTTCAGCGTTTCGCGCCCCACCATCTACCGTCACCTCCAGCGCTCGGGTCGCTGACCGCCGCGGCTCAGGATCGGTGGACTGGGTGCTGTGAGACGCTGATTGTGGGATGGGTTGTGAACGCACCCCGGGCCCGGTCTGACCGGGCCCTCGCCAGCATCTCATCAGCGGCCCTTTGTTGGACTCACGGCCCCAGAGTACTGCCCTCCGACTCCCTCAGGGCCCCGACCCACGGCCGACCAACCTGTCTCGCGTTCAGGATCCTGCACCGATCCTCGTCACGGGCCATTGGCCCGGTTCCCCATGTAGCTGACCGTCTACCTTGCGGCCGGGGACAGCTTCGGGAGAACTGGGTCTCAATCTCGTACCGGTCCTCGTCAGGCCCCAGAATGTACTGGCAAGCATGTCCCAAACCTTCACCAATGAGGAGCAGCTGGTGGTCGAGGTGCCACCGGAGGTCGCGTCCGACGAGCGCCCGGCCATCTGGTATCGCCGTGCGGAGAACCCGAATCGCCTGATCGCGCTCGACTGGGATACCCATAAGACAGGAGAGCTGGCGATCTTGGCGGAGGGACGTGCTGGCGCCAGCCCCTCACCCGACGGGGCACGCCTGCTCCTGTGGAATGCCAGGGCAACGAGCGGGGCGGCTTTGTTAGGCAGGATCACCCGGGGCGGATGGGCGGGTGACTCCCGACACGTCTGCAGCATTCGCGCAGTCGATGGAGACGTGGAGCCTCCCCGATGGACCCCTGCCGGTTCCTTCCCTGGGGACTCAAGCGCTCCGGGGTGGGACCGGTACACTTTCCAGCCAGTTCCGGCTGCACTCTTCCTTGAGGACGTGGCGACGTGGCGACTCCGGAAGGTGGCGGAGGTTGGTACGGTCCCTGGTCCGCCGCCATTGGGATCGGGGCTGCGGATCCTGTGCTGCAGTGTTCCCCACAACGTGGCGATCGTCGCCGTTGCGGAGCCGCCCGTTCCGCTCCCGATGATCCACCGCGTGAACCTCTCCACCGGCACGGTCAGCCCGCTGCCTTTGGAGGTGGAGGCGCCCATTGGTGAGATGGTCTTCTCCAACGACGCCGCTCTCGTAGCCGTGACCTCGCTCCCACGGAGGGGGGAGGCAAGGACCGGGCAAGAGTCCCCTTCCCCCGGCGTCGGAATCTACGAGACGACCTCTGGATCCCTCCTCCGCCACATTGGAGCTACTGAGGTAGTGGGCTTCTCAGATGGCGGGCGGCGCCTTCTCACCGCTGGCCCGGCTGCCAACGATCCCAGGCTGCGAGTGTTGTCGGTGATCGACTGGAGTTCTGGCGAGGTGCTGTGGACCAAGCAGACCAGCTACGGAAGTTGGGTGACTCGGCCACGGAGCGACGACCTCATAGTGGCCGATCGCAGCTGGCGGGCTATCCCGGCCGCAAATCGAAGCCAGCCGATGGAGGACCTCTGGTTGATCAGGAGTGATGGGGAGACAGTCTTGGCAGTAAGGGGCGCATCGCCTCTCCCCGAGTGACCTGAACGTTCGCTGCGCGGAACTCCTTTGCCCGTTGGTCGCATCTCGCCCTCACCGAGTGCGGGGGAAATGGCCAAGAGTCCGCTCCCCTCTACAGGTACATGCGAACGGACAACCCGCAGCAGCAGGCCCCACCTCACCCCGACGGACTAGCTGCACCCACCGGCTGCGGGAAAGTGCTTGAGAACATCGTGAAACTCTGGCCAGTGGCCGCGTCGACGAACACCCATGCGGTTACGATGGGCGCTCCAGAAACTGGATTGACCTGATACGGCGCGGCACCACTCACGTACATCACCACCCACGACAATTGCGGGGTCGCGTAGGGCCCGCCGGTCACCAGTGCCAAGTGTACTGCGGCTATCTTCGCCGTCGGTACTGGCCATGCCGCCGCCGCGTCTGCAGCAGCAGCATTGGCAGACACCGATACTGATGGGATGGTCGCTGGAGGCGCGCCGATTGTCATCCCCGACCATGCCACCGATGGGCC
>JAKAWF010000330.1 GCA_021817025.1 bacterium | reverse complement strand
GGAATGTGGAGGCGGCGCTCAGCCTGGCCCGCGAGGCGTTGCGGGAGGCGTCAGTTGGATGGGATCAGCGGTTCGCCAAGCGGATCTGGCGGCTGCGGAGCCGGCTCGGTGCCGAGCCGGAGCCAGATGACCTGACCCGCTCCTTTCACGCCTCCGCCAGCCAGGACCGTCCCTGGGCGACCTGGCTGCCGGGGGGCGAGTCCTACGAGGCCTGGCTAGTCCTCCGGCGGGGGGCCAGGCCGGTGGAGGGGATCGCGCGGGGGGCCGACCGGGTCGCGGCCCGGGCCGGGTAGGGGGGGAGGTCCCGGCGGGACCATGGCCTCGATCAGGCGGTGGAAGCCCTCCTCGGCGGCCTGTCTCTGGAAGAGCAGCCGCAGGCGGGTGAGCGGATCCGACATCGCGGCCGCCACCTCACGCTCGGCCAGCTCGCGGATCAGACGCAGGTCGGCGATCGAGGTCTCGGATGCGTCGAGGAGCTGGCGGATGAGCGAGATGGCGAGGAGGTCGTGGCGGCTGAAGTGGCGCCGGCCGGCTGGATCCCGGGATGGTTTGACCACTCCGCTCTGCTCCCAGTAGCGCAGCACCCGGGGGCTGACTCCCACCTGCCGGCTCGCCTCCGCGATTTGGCGGTCACTCTGGTCGGCTTCGGCCTGGCTTTCAGAACCATGACGTTGATGTGGCACTATCACTCCACTGGGCGATCTAGAGCTGTGGATTATACTTCACATAAAGATGGTAAGTCAGTTCGTGTTGCTGGGGGTCTTTGCGGCCACCTGTGTGGCGATCGTCACCCGCCCTCTCAGGATCGGTGCGGGGTGGTGGTCGGCAGCTGCGGCCGGACTCGCCATCGCGACCGGGCTGATCTCGATCGGCCGGGCCTGGGCTGGCCTCGGGGCGACCCTCAACGTGCTCACGTTCTTCGGCGGGCTGATCGTCCTGACCGCGGTACTTCGTCGGGTGGGGGCGCTGGAAGCGCTCCTGGACCGGATGGAGGAGTGGAGTGGGGACAGCCCGCAGCGCCTGCTCGTGGCCACGATGGCGGTCACGGCCGGGGTCACGGCCGTCTTCTCGAACGACGCCGCGGCCCTGCTGATCGCGCCCTCCCTGGTGGCGCGTCTGCGCTCCCGGGGGCTGCCGCCCACCCCGTTCATCCTGGCCGTCGCGATCGTCGCCAACTCCGCTTCACTGCTGCTGCCGGTGAGCAATCCCGTCAACCTCCTGCTCCTGGATCGCGATCATATCCCGCTTTCGCACTACCTGGTCCAGGTGACGCCCGCCGCGCTCGGCGGGCTGGCGCTGACCTGCCTGCTGATCGCCGGGATGAGCTGGCACCGGCTCGGACGGGGACTGGCTCCGACGCTCCCCGACCGCGGGCTGGATCGGCCCCTCTTGTGGTCGGTCCTGGCGCTGTTGATCGCGCTGGCGGCGGTTGACATGACCTTCGCGGTCCTGGGTCTGCCTCTGGGACCGCCCACCCTGGCCGCTGCCACCCTTGGCGTGGCGGTGCTGTGGTTGCGGACCGGCACGCGGGCAGCCACGGCTCTCACCTCGGCCCGCTGGTCCCTGCTGCCTCTGGTGGCGGGGCTGGCGGTGCTGGCCGCGGGCCTGCAGCAGTCTCAGGCCCTGGGTCGGGTCTCGGCTGTGATTCTCGGCAGCACCACGACTCTGGCCGCGCAGCTGCGGGTGGGGATCTTCACGGGTCTGCTGGCAGCGCTCATCAACAACCTCCCGGCGGCCTTCCTGGCGAGCTCCGGGCTGGCCGCGGCCCACCAGCTGGGAGCCCTGGCGGTCCCCGTGATCGCCGGGGCCGATCTGGGCCCGAACCTGGCTCCCGCAGGGTCGCTCTCCACCATCCTGATCCTGGCCGCGGTGGGGGGCCGGGGAGAGGGTCCGACGTGGATGTCGTTCTGGCGTCTGAGCGGGGTCGTCGGCACAATTGGGCTGGTGTCCACCCTGGGCCTTGCGACCCTGGCCCGGTGAGGCCGGTCTGGTATCCTCACGATCGCCGCGGGAGTGGCGCAGTGGTAGCGCGTCTCCTTGCCAAGGTGGAGTTCCACCTGATGCACTTTTCGGCGATACCGCGAGGTCAGGCGAGTTCAAATCCACAGTAAATCCTGCTGATCTCGGCATGGTGTCCGAAAATAAGCAGGGAGTAGTGGTATGCTCCTATCGCTAACTCCCGCAGAAAATGGCGATAAGGAGCCGAGATGCCCAAGCCGTCGATTCCCAAGGTGAGCCTGGCGGCCGGACGGGAGCGCCCGCAGCCGCTCGCGGAGGCGCCCCTGGACCCTTGGGACGAGGCCTGGCGGCTCTGGCTGGATCGCAAGGCCTCCCAGCATCGGTCACCCAAGACGATGGCGAACTTCCGGTGGGCCAAGACCTGGATCGATCACTTCCGGCTCGACCCGGCCAATGGGATAGCCAGCCCCTCGGCCTGGACGGCTCGACACACGACCGAGTTCATGCTGTGGCTCACCGAAGCCCAGCTGTCTCCGAGTGCGGTGAACAAGATCGTGAACGGCGGCCTCATCCAGTTCCTGGCTTGGTGCGCTTTGGACGAGCACGAGCCGGGTCTGCCTTGGAGAATCGAGCGCCGGCCTGACCGACGCGAGATCAGCGATGACCGCCCTAACCGGGACGCTTACCCCAAGCTCAATGAGACCGAAATGTCGGTGGCCCTAAGTCAGGCGTCGCCTCGGGACCGCTTCTTGCTCACCTTCCTCGCATGCACGGGCTTGCGGATTGGCGAAGTGGGAGCGGCCCGGACAGGGGAGGAGGCCAATCTGAGACTGGAGGACATGCAACTCAACTCAAGTACCGCTAAGTGGGAGTTGAACGTGTGGACGCTCAAGCCACCGCGGGAGCGCCGACGCGTGCCGGTGGATCCTCGCCTCAAGCGACTTTGGGACGTCTATGTCCAGGAGGTGCGGCCGAAGCATCGAATTGGGACCGATCCCGCAACCGGCCATCCCTGGCAGGCGGTTTTCCTGACTTCGCGCCTCGATCGCGGAGCCTACCTCCCTGCGACCACCAGCGCACTGCAGGACACCATCAAGAGCCTCAAGCAGGGGCCCAAACCCGTGCCTCGCCTCCACCCACATATCTTGAGGCACACCTTCGGGCGCAACATGGCGCACGTGGTCACTCCGTTCCAGCTGGCAGCGATGATGGGGCACAAGGACATCCGGACAACGATGATCTATGCTGGACTCGAAGGAATAGAAGGCGAGTTCCGCCAGCGGAGCACCCTGGAATACGCCTGGCTCGACGCAGAGGTGGCTAGGCTGCGGCCAGCCCGGAACCAGCGCGCCATTCCCGCCATACGCACACGGGGGGCTGCCCAGACTTGACGACCGACCGGAGGTGCCGAAGGAATGCCTTGCGCACCTGGACGTGGTCGGCACGGTCAGGGGTATCGCCCAGCTGATCGATGATCTGGGCGACGACGGAGTCGCTTTGACCGAGATCCGTCACCTGGCGCAGCAGGCCGCCGGCCCAGCGGATCCTCCAGCGAGTGGACGGGGCGCACGCTCGCCCCTTGGCTATCCGGCTGATCGTGTCCTCGTCGACGCCGGCCACAAAGGCCAACAGTCCCTGGGTCAAACAGAGCTCTTCGAGGAGCTCGACCAACTCGCTGGCCATACCAGGTCCATTTGGGAAAGGCGCGGAGGCGACTACAGGGTCTTCCTGAGCCGCCCCCCTGTCAGTCGAACTCAGCCCAGCTTGGGCCGATCGCCGAGTCAGCCCTCTACGCCGATGCCACCACTTGTCATATCTGACGCCTCCCAGCGGCGCTCATCCCTGGCCCCGCATGGGGTTGCGTCCGAGAACCTTGTATGTCACATTATACACGATATCCGGATCGTGTCAAATGATCCCAAAGCACCATCCTTATCAGCTCGGCGACCAGCAACGCCGGGGCGTTGCTGGCACAATGTGTGGTGGTATTGTCGGCATAATTGGACTTCTCATACCGACAGCGTCATAGGAACTGTAGACTCTGGACCCTGAACAAAAGACGCAAGAGGGATGTCCATCTGAACCGACTCCCCCTGGTCAGGAGGCGGAGTCTGGGCACCTCCGGTCGTCGACGACTGACGCGCGCGAGCAAGTCCGACTACGATGGAGCGCTCAGGTTTGAGATGCTGAGCCGTAAGAGGTAGTGGTGAGTCCGCCGTTCCCTGAAGAGTTCACTGTGTCAGGGGTGGTCGCGCGCCGGGTCCAGTGGCCCGATCTGGAGGATCTGCGCAGAATCGACTCGGA
>JAKAWF010000329.1 GCA_021817025.1 bacterium | reverse complement strand
CGATCTGTATCCCTACCCAGCGGGGCTGGATGCGAGCGCCGGGCCGACGACCCCATTGGGGCTGCGCCTTGGCTCCATCGACCTCGGCATCGTCCGGCTCGGACCCGCTGAAGTGATTCCCGCCTGGGCGCAGTCCGCCAGTTGGTCGAGCATCGTCCGCACCGACAGTGAGCTCTCCATCGTCTGCCCGCTCTCCGAGTGTCCGGGCACGCCTGCGACCAGCGGCCCGTGGCGTGCCCTCAGCGTCGACGGTTTGCTCAGCCACGACCTCGTGGGCATCCTGTCAGAGCTCGCGCAGCCGCTCGCGAAGGCCAGCATTCCCATCTTCGCCGTCTCCAGCTTCGACACCGACCACGTACTCGTCCGCACCGCCGACGTTGAGCGAGCCGTGGCGGCGCTCGAGTCGGTCGGGCATCATGTGGCCCGGGGATGAGACACCGGGCACCGGCCCGGGCTTGAGTCCGGCCCAAGTCTCAGGTCTTGCCCAGCACACTCCAGACGACGTTGCCTCCCGTTCGGCTGTGGGCTCATCCGGTCATGATCGCTACCCGAGCCTAGGAGCTGGGAGTGGACGGAGCTCGGCCGCGACGCCCCGTCGCCTCTCTTGGGCTCAGCCGACATGCCACGGAGACCTTTTCCGTCATCGCTCCCGCCCTGGTCACCCGCCCCGCCGCGATGCCCCCAGCGGAGCGCTACTGGCCACCACGCGGCGCGGGCGGCCGGCAGCCTCCGCAGTCAGGAACTATGGGCGGCCCGAGAACCTGCTCAGAGTCCGTGGCGCGGGTCAGGTGACGTCACGACGCTCGAATGTGACCAAGCCCAGGCCGAGGAGGGCAAGCGCGTAGCCCAGCGCCACCAGCCCTCCCGGGACAGTGGCCAGGAGCTCCTGGCCGCTACCGAAGGCCGGGTTGCCGCCGCCGAGGGCGGTCAGAGCGGCCTCGGGCAGCCAGCGGGCGAGACCGGGCAGGAGCAGCTGTAGGAGGTTCTCCAAGACCAGGAACCAAGCCAGACCGGCGCCCACCGCCAGCAGCTGGTTCCCGACCGTCGCCCCGAACCCGAGGCCCATCACGGCGATCAGGGCGGATCCGGCCACGACTCCGGCGGACACTCCGAGGACTGCCCCGAGGTGGTCTGTGATCGCGGTTCCCCCACCGCTGACGCGCAGGCTCAGGGTGAGCAGGGTCACCACACAGCTGAGCACCCCCAGCACCAGCCCGGCCAGGACTGCCACCAGGGCTTTGGCGACCAAGACCAGCCTTCGGCTGGGCGTCGCCAGCAGGGTGCCGGCCAGGGAGCGATGCTGGATCTCACCCGCGACGATCAGGATGCCCAGAACCAGCATCAGGAACTCCGGGGCGGCGGCGGATCCGGTGAGGTAGCGCAGGCTGGTCAGGGTGTGCAGTTGCCCCCTGGCGACCGACCCCGCGGACCCCAGGGTTGCGATCACAGAGATCATGACCACGGCTCCGGCCAACACCAGCGGGGTTCGGATCGTCAGCAGCTTGCGGACCTCCGATCGCACGATTCCCATCACGGCGCCGCGGTCAGCTCCAGGAAGACGCGCTCAAGATCGCGGCTTGCGGTGGCGAGTTCGTGCAGGGTGATGCGCTCCGAGCTGGCTATCTCGCCCACCTGATCGGGGCTCATGCCCTCGACCAGGAGCCTGCCGTCACCGATGGCCTGGACGACGGCGCCCCTGCTCGCGAGCAGCCCTTCAAGGCGCGCCAGGGATGGGCTGCGGACATGCACGCCGGCAGCCGCCCCGGCCAACAGCGAGCCCAGATCTTGGTCCCGCACCAGGCCACCCCTGGCGATGATCACCAGGTGGTCGGCGAACTGGGCAACCTCGGAGAGGATGTGGCTGGAGAGAAAGACGGTCCCGCCCCGATCGACCACGCCCCGCAAGTAGGCACGAAGCCAGGCCACCCCCCCGGGATCGAGCCCGTTGGTGGGCTCGTCGAGGATGAGCAGCGGCGGGTCGCCTATCATGGCCGCCGCCAACCCCAGCCGCTGGCGCATCCCCAGGGAGAACCCTCCCACTCGACGGGTAGCAGCGCGGGTCAGGCCCACCTCGTCCAGAACTTGGTCCACCCGACTCTTCTCGATGACGGCCGCGTCTGCCAGAGCCATGAGGTGATGCCGCGCGGTGCGGCCGGGGTGAAAGCCAGCTCCATCCAGCAGCACACCGACCGCGCGGGCGGGAGCGGCGAGCGCCCGGTACTGGTGACCATTCAGCAAGGCCCGGCCGGTGGTGGGAGCCACCAAACCGAGGAGCATTCGGATCGTGGTGCTCTTGCCGGCCCCGTTGGGACCGAGGAACGCGGTGATCTGGCCGCCAGCGACCTCGAAGCTGAGATCGTCCACCGCCTGCACGCTGCCGTAGGTCTTGCCCAGCCCTTGGGCCGAGATGACAGACAAGGCTCAGATCCCTCCTGCGCCGGGTCGGTTCGAAGCCAGCCGGCGGGACGACCTCGCGCAACTGCGGCGGATTGTATGGTCTACGCGCGCGCCTCGTCCGTGGGCAGTCATCTCCCGCCATCGGTCGTGGTGGCCAGGACTCCGGATGGGGAGCGGCAGTTTCCACAACCCGGTCCTGTCGGAGCCCACTGTCGGGCCAAGGTCATGCCAAGTCGCATCCGATCGTCCGCAGCTCCCACCGGTGGGACCGTCAGGGGCCGCACTGGGACCACCCGCGGGTCGCGCTGGCCCCTGTCCAGCCAGCCTCGTCCGGTCCGATCTCGAAGGTAGAATTGGCCCCTTCGCACTCGCCGAAATGAGGTGGTTCGTTGCGCTACGACTTGGTGATCGTGGGTGGTGGCCTGTGGGGTGTCGGAGCCGCCCAGGCAGCAGTCTCAGCCGGCGTCCGCTCGGTGCTGCTGCTCGAAGCGGGGATCGGACTGGCTCAGGAGAGCTCCGCCAAGTCCGGGGGGATCCTCACAGATCTGCTGGTTGAGCCAGAGGACCAGGCGTTGGTGGCCCGCAGCCGTGAGTTGTACCAGCATGCCCTCGAGGGCAGCGGCGACGCCTCCATGATGCGCAGACTCGGCATGCTGACGCTCGCCGACGGTGAGTACGTCTCCGCACTGACCCGCCGCACCAGGGACCTGGGCCGGCGCGGTGTACCCTTCGAACTCCTCGGCCACGACGAGGTCGGACGGCGCCACCCGCGACTGGACCGGCTGGCTGATGACACGCTGGCTCTTTGGACCCCTGACGATTGCCACGTCAACCCGACCGCGTACGCACAGCATGTCGTCCGGCAGGCGCGTGACCAGGGACTGACCGCGCGCACCAACCGCCGGGCCGAGAGTCTCCACGTGGAGCCGGGCAAGCTCTCGGTCACGGCGGGCGGCGAAGTGTACGAGGGGCGGCGGCTACTCGTCACCGCCGGCACCTGGTCGCGCAAGCTCCTGCGCACTGCCGGCCTCGACATCCCCCTCCTCCCCTATCGGGTCCAGCTCTCGTCGGTGCAGCTCGCGGCTCCCCACCGACTGCCCCTCGTCTGGCACCTCCCGAGCGATGTCTACCTGGTCCCAGACGGGGAAGAGAGCCTCCTCGTGGGCGATGGAACGCGGCTGTCCGAATTCGACCCTGACGACTACCAGCAGACGGGTGACGAGGAGTTCGAGGTGAACATCGCGACCCGGCTGCTGCAACTCTCGAGCCTGGGCGACCGGGCGGGCCTGCGGTCGAGCTGGGCGGGTCTGGCGGGCGGCACCCCGGACCGTCGCCCCGTGCTCGGCCGCGTCGCCGAGGGGCTGTTCGTCGCCTGCGGCGACAACGGCATCGGCGTGATGCGCGGCCCAGCCATCGGCGAGCTGGCCGCGCACGTCGCGCTCGACCTGGCGGCGGCACCCCACCTGCGACCGGACCGCTTCCCCCCTGGACCGTTTGAGATCCGGGCCGGCTTCACGCTGGGTTGAACGCTGGAGAGAGCGCGCCCCGGGAGAGCGGCAGCGGTGCCGCCGCGGCCCCACCCGGTCATGGTTGAGCGAGCACCTCGAGATCCACCTCCTCGCTCGGAATGGCGAGGGCCGTTGCCACACAGTGAACTCTAGTAAGCCCACTGCTAGTGGCACCCCTTCTCGGGGTTCCTCTCCCGTTGCCGGGATCGGTTCTGGCCTCACCGTGGAACGCGCACCGCCGAGGCGGTGGTCTTACATCCGCTCTCCAGGCGCCGAGTGTCTCGGCGTCCGAACCGCCGCCTGTACCGTCCGAGGACGGCCCGGGAACGAACGGGGCCGCGGCGTCAACTACACCGCTTGGGCTGGCAATGTC
>JAKAWF010000328.1 GCA_021817025.1 bacterium | reverse complement strand
GATGGTGGCGATCGACTCTTGGTCGTCGCGCTGGCCGTAGAACTCCGACATTCCCATGCATCCGAGCCCCAGGGCCGACACCTCCAGCCCCTGGCCACCAAGTTTGCGCATCTGCATATCCGCCACCTCCACGTTCTCGCCGACTCACCTTCGAGTTTAGTTGGGCCTCGGCCCCCTCACCAGCTGGCACTACGCTCATGCCGACGGAGGATTCCCTGCAGCTCGGGGCCCTCCGGCCCTGACCGGGGAACAGACGGTCGATGGTCGGGGCCAGCGGTCAGGGCAGCAGGTTTCGGCACTCGTGAAGGAGGGCGGCGCTAGCGCGGCCGACCCGCTCCGACCGGCCATCAACCGTCTGGGGCCTGGTGGAGCCGTATGGCCAGCGCTGCGGGAGGCGGGGCTGACCGAGACTCGGGCGCGAGCATGTCGGCGGTAGCGCCAGATCAGAACAGTGGCAGAGCGCGCTCGCGTCGTTTTGGGGTACCGGCTGCCGGGCGTGTGGTTGTCCCAGATAGCCGGTGCGCTCTCTGGCTCGGCAATATGCGGAGTACGACCGGCACCGCCTGCAAGCAAGTCAGGGGCCGTCCGCGGGCACCAGACCAGTACCTGCCAGCCTCCTGGAGGGGATTAACTCATTCATCCAGGCTGCCAAGCGGAAAGCGCGCGGTTATCGCAACAAGAAAGGGATGCTCACGTGCAGCGCCCTCCTCAGCGGCCGGCTCTCGTTGATGCCTGATCAGAGTGCCGCTTTGAACGGGGCATCTCGAGCCGGGCGGTAGTTCAGGGCCCGGGTCCGGGCGACCGTGCTTCGGACCCAGGCGGTGGCGTTGGCACCGCCTGGGGTTCGCAATCCGAACGGACCCAGGGGCGAGCCGCAACTAACCAACCTCGACATCTGGCAAGTGCCAGAGTGACGTTTCTGTAACATTTCGGTAACAACTCGTGAAGACACGGCTTCTGAGCCGTCAGGAGCCGTCACCGGCCGTTTACAGTGACCCGAGTCGCCGTCGGGCGGACGGAGACGCCCCCGGTGCATGGGGCCGCCAGCGGAAGGAATGCAGACCGCGCTTGGTTGAGGACTCTAGGGGCCTGCGCTCGGCAGAGCCGGCTGGGGCTCCGGCCGCCGCTCTGATCTCGTCGTGGCCCCGGCTTGGGGTTTTCCACCAGAACTCGATCGTTGTCCGAATTCATACAGGCGGATACAGGAGGTACGCACGTGAACCGAGGTTCGAGACGATCTGGACGTTATCTCAGTCGGCTGGGGGGCCTCATGGTCACGGCCGGGGTCCTGGGGCTGATTGCCACGGCAGTGCTGGGGACTGCCCAGGTGTCAGCTCTGACCCTGCCGACGGGCACTCTCTACTTCACTTGCTTCGCGAATCAGGGCGGCGGGGGCAGCAACTGCACCACTAATCCGGGCGATGTCGCCGCGAATGTGCAGTCTGCCACTTACACCTACACGAACGGCCAGCTTTCGATCGGCAACATCCATAAGGTCGCCAACCTCCCGGGCGCCGACGGGATCCAGTTCTTGAATGGAACGAACCTGGTGGTGGGGGGCCAGAGCGACGGCTACGTGACGGAACTCGTCCCGAATTCCAGCGGTAGCTTCACCAATGCCACCCCGATCAACGTCAGCACCGGTCTTGGGCAGGTGGACCACATCTCGGTGGCGCCCGGCGGCCAGTACATCACCGCTGGCGGCTACGGCGGAGGCGGGCTGGCCATCGTCACCGTCAAGAACGGAGTCATTCAGACGCCCGCTTCTAACTGCTCCCTCAACCCGGTGGGCCAGACCGTCGCTCCAGCCGTCATGGACACGATGGTCTGGACCCCCAGTGGGGCCTATTACACGGCTAGCAACCCGTCCGGCAGTGCCACCGCTGGGTACGGGCTCTTCGGCCAGATCAGCATCGATGCTCCCACCTCGCCTGGCGGGAAGTGTTCGGCGACGCTGACCCAACTGTTGCCCACGCCAGGGTCAAAGGGCGCCGGGGCTGGGTTTGAGGCCGCCCATGGCATGGCCTACGACCCCTTCAGTAAGAGCATCATCCTATTCGGCTCGACCATGATCGCGCAGCTGCCCCTAAGCGGGATTGAAGGCGCCTCGCCGGTCGCGTCCGAGATCGTGTTCGGGCAGAGGACGGGCCAGTGCACGATCACGAACTGTCTCCGGGAGCACGGGAAGCAGTTCGGTGGGCAGCCGTTCGACCAGGGATCAGTCGACGGCGCAGGCCACATTTTCGTCAGCAACAACGGCGGCAATCTGGTCGCAGTCGACTACGCCCACGTCGCCTACGCCGCCGGCTCGGTACCGTTGATCTCCAACGCGCCCATGCCCTATGACCAGTTCCTCACCAACAGCCTGGACGACGTGGCACCGATCACTGGTCCGGGCGGGCAGCTCGCTGTCACCACGAGGGCCATTCCAGCCCCCGTGTCCCCTAGCACCATCAGCACGATAACCCTGGGGAGCTACGTGGGAGACACCGTAAACGTGAGCAACTTCGCGTCCCTTGTCAGTAGCGACCCGGGAGCGCGCGGGTCGGTCGTGTTCTCGCTGTACTCGGGGACGAGCTGCAGCGGCACCCCCGTCTACCACTCCCCGCCCACGACTCAGATCGCCCTCGACGCCAACGGGAATGCCAGCACTGGCAGCACTGCGTTTAAGCCCACCTCGGCCGGGAGCTATGCCTGGCAGGCCGCTGTCAGCATCACCGGCGGCAGCCTCTTCCAAGTCCCCACTCTCTACAGTTCGTGTACAAGTGAGCCGGTGATGGTATTGAACCCGGCCGGGAATCTCACGGCCACCACGACAGCGATTCCCACGCCAGCCTCCGGCGGCGTCACCAGCACGATCACGATCGGACGGTCTGTGGGCGACACGGTCGCCGTGAGCGGGTACGCCGCCCTGGCTGCGGAGGACTCTTCGGCCAGTGGGTCGGTCGTGTTCTCGCTGTACTCGGGGACCAGTTGCAGCGGCACCCCGGTCTACCACTCCTCTGCGAAGGTCCCGATCGCGCTCGATTCCAGTGGTCAAGCCAGTACGGGGGCAGCCGCATACACGCCCACCGCCGTGGGCAGCTACACGTGGCAGGCGGTCGTGACCGTCAGTGGGGGGGCCGGGTATGCCTCCATTCCGACGATCGACAGTGTCTGCGGATCGGAGCCGATGGTGGTCAACGCTGCCCCAGTCCAGCCGCCTCCTCCGCCGACCCCTAATACGCCCACGATCACCACCGTCCCGAGCGCCGGGGGGCCCGTAGGGACCCATCTGTCAGACACAGCCCAAGTCACCGGCATAGTCAGTCCGGCGGCCTTTGACAACGTGAGCTTTGCGTTGTACTCCGACCCAACGTGCAGCGCTTTGGCGGATACCCTCGGCAGCGCTGCCCTCACCGGGCCGACAACCACCAACGGTGCAGCCACCTGGACGGCGACCTCACCTGGCTCCGGGTACGCCCCTGCGGTCGCGGGGACGTATTACTGGGGAGTCACCTTCAACTCGGTCAACGACTCGGCCAACCTGAGCAGCTCTCTGGTCTGTGGCGAGCCGGTCACGATCACGGCGTCGGGTGGGGCCCTGGGAGCCCACACAGCTCCAACTCCAACTCCAGCCCCAACTCCGGCGGGGGCGGTGAAGGCTGCTAGCACTCCCACCCCCAACACTGGTGCTGACCTCGTCCTGGCTGGCGTGCTGGCAGTGCTCGCCATTATCCTCGGCGCCCTGTTGCTTTTGACCGCCGCCAGGCTCCGGCCTCATCCTCGCGTCTGAGTAGATCCCCAGAGCGGCGAGCTGCAACGCCCGGACGGACCGGGAGGCCCGATGGGTCCCCGGTACCCCGGGGCGTTGGCGGTGCTGTAGCGGTCGCCTCCAGTTTCCTATGGGGCACGGGTCCCGATCTGCCATGGGTCTGGAAACGCAAGCGCCGCTTCGCGGGGTTCCGATTCTGGAGGCGCCGCCCGGCCATCTACCCTCCCGGCCAAGCCACGGCGCGCAACCGGCCCGACTGGGTGCACCCTTTAATTACGGTGTCCCCAGCCACCCAGTCGCGGGCCTACGCGCAATACCAGTAACTTAGAGCCTAAAGCTGGTATAATGGGTGGGTGCCACGGGTAGGACAGCCGAAGCCTGAGGATGGTCGGAGGTTGCGCGATCGGATCGCCCTGGGAGTGTTGACAGCTACCTATCCCCAGGACTTGGTGGACAAGGCGATCGAGAGCACTGGGAAGCGTGAGTTGCGCTACCGGCTGTTGCCGGCACGGATGGTTGTCTACTAC
>JAKAWF010000327.1 GCA_021817025.1 bacterium | reverse complement strand
CCGGGCCTAGCCAGAGCCGGATGCGCGCGCGCTGGCGGCGCCGGTAGAACGCGAAGACCACCCCCAGATACAGGGTCAGGCCCAGGAGCAGCGCCGCAAACACGGTGTGGTGAAGCATGAACATTGATCCGACCAGTAGCAGGTAGAACCGGATCGCGAGCACTGGGTGATACAGCATGTACGTGGGGTGGGGAGTCGGATAGACGGGGCCGATATGCCAGGCATAGACCACCCCCGCGACCACACCGATTCCAGTCCAAAAAAGGGCCCGGCGCCGTCCCCAGCCGCAAGCAAGGCCGTATACCAGGCCGACCGGCCAGACAAGCAGCCCCTGCAGTGACGAGAACGAAGCTATGAGCGCCAGTACTACGGCGGCGGCCACCAGAACCGGCCTTCTCGGAGCCAGCTCGATCAGGGCTAGGGACGCAGCCGTCAGAAAGATGATGAGCATCCAGGCCAATTGGTACGCCCATAGAGTGTTTTCGACCTGGGCGAGACCGAGCAACAGCCAGGGCACGGGGATGAGCCAGGGTAGCGGGAGGCGCAAGGTCCGGGTGGTAAGCCAGACCACCACCCCGGCGGCGCAGCTCAGCAGTCCCGCCCCCACCAACATGTCAACGACTTCGTTCATGTGGGTGCTGCTGTCCAAGAGGACGAGAACGAGGTTTGGGAAGAGTTCACGATTCTCGTTGTGCGCGGCCCAAAGCCCCGCGAGGGTGAGGTGCCCGCGGGCGAATGCCAGAAGCAGAGGCAGGGTACCGTTCCAGGTGTCCTGGAAGGGGACGTTCACCCCGAAATGTAGAACGAACCACAGGTAGAGGGCGACCGGAGCGGCAAGGCCGATGGTGGTTGTGGCGCCGATCAACCATCGCCAGCTCGCGCTCGGGGAGTCCCGAGTCGGCAACTCGGTGGAGGTCACGATCTGACGGTTCGCCCCCGCACGGGGAGCGAGTTAGAGGCCGCCCAAGGCGCGAACGGACAGCTGAGGAGCCGCCGGAGCGGCGCCGCGCCGCTCGTTGCCCGACCGCAGCAGGATGGGCTCACCGCCATAACCTATCAGGCTGACAGCCGCGGTCGCGAAGGCGGTAGCGGGGGCGGCTAGCTGCGACTGGACGTTGGTTTGAGGCAGCACGCCGTCGGCTGTCCTGAACCGAGAGGTCCGCAGCCGGGGATGTCCGGCCGAAAACTGGTTGGCGAGGCGGAGCGCCTACCCTGGGGTTGCCGGCGGACCGAGAGGCGACGGCGGCTGCGTGGTGAGGCGGAGGCGGCAGGCGAGAACGGCCAGTCCACCACGTGTGGCTCAGTGCACGGAGACGGCCACCCTCTAGCTTAGTCCGGAAGGTTGGAGCGGGAGATCCGTCGTAAAGGACGGGTCAGCTTCCAGCTCCTCGACTGGAGCAGGCGGCTCAGCAGCAATTGGCTCTCCTCCAGTTGCCCCTCAAGCCGTCTTTCGGTGGCCTCGGCTAGTGCCGCGCCTAGGCGGTCAGCAATGCCGGCGAGTTCGCCACCCGACATGCGGACCGGTCTTCCGGCGAGCCCTTCGAGGACCACCCTGCGAGTCCTGGCCACCGCCAATGCCTGCCCGCCAAGGCGATCTGGCCCAGAAGTTGAGCTGAGGCGGCTCTCAGCGACCGCCTCGGGCACGTAACGCAGGTCGCTCAGGGCCGCCAGCTGGCACAGGAGAGCCCACCCCACCTCCACTCCAGGAGCTTCGCTGAACTGGACGCCGAGGGAACGCAACACGTTCAACCGGACGAGGCATGCCGAGAGCGAGACGTAGTCGTCGACGAACAGGCGCATCCGATCGAAGGGCTCGCCCCTTTCGTCCCCGTAGCCCTGGGCTGAGAACCCGGACTCAGTGATGCTCCCCAGGACAATCCGGCCGCGGCCGTACGCCGCCGAAAGGCTCCCGTCCGCTCTCAAGCTAGGCATGAGCACATGGGCGAAGGTTGGGTACAGAACATCCTGATCGGTCATGAACACCCCATACCTGCCCTCGAGCTTCTGCAGGCCGACGTTGAACGCAGAACCGCGCCCACCTGCGCTGAGCTCCACGGACACCGGCAGGAGGCCCGCGAAGTGCTGCAGCAAGCCCCGCACTTGGCCGACGGCGTCGGCCCGGTCCGTCTCCACGACGACCACGGCTCGCACCTTTACCTCTGACAACGCCGCCAGTGAATAGAGCGCCTCCTTCAACTGATGAGGCTGCGTCCCGGTGGTCACCACGATTGCCTCGAGCTCGCCGTCCGCTCGCGGCCGGCCCCGAGCTGCGCGACGGGGCGGACCGGGGGCCAGCTGCTCGGAAGCGCCGCCCGTGGGGACGAGTTCCACTACATAGGCGCGCACCAGGGCGCCCGGATTGCCCCGATTTGCTTCCATCACCGCTTGCACCTGATGGTTGTCGAGAAGCAGGGGCAGGTCTCTGGAGAAGACGAGTGCTCCTGGAGCGGAGTCTTCGATCGGCCAGTGGCCCAAGACCTCAAGGCCAGCCCGGACCGCGATCTCCGAAAAACTCCTCAGGCTGAAGCGAGACATCAGTCTCGTGGCACCGGAGTAGGAGCTCCCGTCAGGCCAGTCGCCCTGCGCCATCGAGAGCTGAAAGTCCACATGAGTGGCGTTGGGAAAGGCGACGATGGCCGAACCTTGCTTGCGCAACACGCCTGGCAGTTGCCCGAGCAGACCCGCAGGGTCCGCCAGGTGCTCCAGGACCCCAGTGATGACGACGGTGTCAAAACGAAGACTCGTGACCAGCTCTGTCAGAGGCGCGTCGCCGACATCGGCCACGACCACGGCGAGCCCCTTCTCCTGGGCCACTGCGGCCTGAGCGGGGTCAGGCTCAATCCCCATGGTCTCGCACCGCAGCTGAGCCTCAAGGGCCAGCATGAGATCGCCGGCTTGGCATCCAAGGTGGAGCACTGTGGAGTTGGGCCGGATGCGCCGCACGATCAGCGGCGCGAGGTGGGGGTCGTCTGGTAAACCCACTAGGATGTCACGCTTACCAGCGCCGCGGCCCGTAGAAGCCAGGTGGGTCTAGGACAATATGGGGATCCGGCCCGGGGGACCGACCGATGCCGGGTAACGCTTCGGCCATCGACGTGAGCCGTTCCAGGAATCGCGGCGCCAAACCGGCGCGGAGTGTGGCGAGCCGCTCTCGGGCCGCTTCGTCTCCGAAGTACTTGCGCCTCAGGTATAGGTCTCCGACCAAGCTGTATAGGAGTTCTGTCGATCGGGAACGCTTGGGGTCGAGATGACTGCTGACATGTACACACTTGGCAGCTGGGGCGTACAGGCATGTCCAACCACCGAGCCAGGCTCGCCAGCTGAGGTCCACATCCTCGCAGTAGAGGTGCAGCGCCGGGTCGAACCCGCCGATCTCCTTGAAGGCCGCGAGCCGTACCAAGAGGCAGGCGGCGCTGCACCAATTCGTCTCGAAGGTGTTGGGATCATATTGCTTGGGGTGCTCCACGGGGAACTGCACGGCCTCCACCATCGCCGCTCTGGGGTTGGCCTCCGCCACCTGCACCAGCGAGTCCAGCGAGTCGAAGAATGGAATCGTGTCCGGGTTCAGCAAGAGCAAATAAGCGCAGGAATCGGGCGCCATTGCTGCTAGCGCGTTGTGCGCCTTGCCGAAGCCTTGGTTGCCGCTCGGCGACGGATGGTACGTCCAGGAGGAATGTGAACTCGCGAGCTCTGACCCATCGGCGAAGGTCGAACCAGGATCATTGTCCCAGCAGGTGAGCAAGGTGCGGCATGAGGCGCGGGAGAGGAGATCGACCGCGGTCGCCATGGTCTTCCACCAGCGGCGGGACTTGTACACGACTACCTGAACCTGCACCTCAGGGAGGTGAGGACGGCCGGTTACGGTCATTGCGAGTCGGTCGCCTTCCCAGGAGACGGGCTCGACGCCGGGGAATCTGCTCGGTGCGGCGGAAGCCCTAGGCGCCCGGCCCCGCGCCTTTGCTGCGCGACCATCACCGCGTGAGCATACCCTATGACCCGCGATCCGACTGGCCCCGCGCGTTTCCTCGGGCGGTCCGGTCGAAGCCTCCATAGCTCCAATCCGCCTACCCTAGGGGCCGGGGTCAGGGACCGGCCTCAGTTGGGCCGCGCCTGCTGCTCCGGGGTTCGCTCGCGGCGGCCGAGGACTGGAGGCCCGACGCCAGTTTCCCTCCTCACTGTGATTCGCGCTGCTCGCCGTTGACTGGAGGGTCGCCCGGGTAGAATGCCCCACAAGTGAGCGAATACGACGCCGCTGTGGTCGGAGGGGGCGGGCACGTGGGTCTCC
>JAKAWF010000326.1 GCA_021817025.1 bacterium | reverse complement strand
GATGGCGGCCAGGGCCTGCTCCACGGTGCTGGGGCGGCGGCCCAGCTGGGCGAGGTGGGCGGCATAGGCGGCGGCGAGGTGGGTGGTGGCGGGCAGGGGCTGTGCCTCCCGGCTGGAGCACCAGAGGCAGAAGGCCTGCCAGGCGGCGCGGTAGGCGCGGCGGGTGGCTGGGCTGCGGGAGGCCTCGGCGTAGGCGCGGGCGGCACTCCCCGCGCCGGCGAACTCCAGCCCCCCCGGACCCGCCGGCTCCCCGACCCGGGCCGCCTGCGCGGCCAGCCGGGCAGCCTCCACGATCCCCCGGGCGAGGGGGTCGGGGGGATCCTTCCGGCGCCTGCGGCCGCTGCTCACCACTCCCGGATGGTAGCGCCCCCAGTGTCCGATAAGTGAAGGTTATCGGACACTGGAAGGGATACTTCGCACCTCCTGGGTAGGCGGTCTCAACCTGCGCCACGGCGCATCAGGGGCTTCCAGGGTCTCCAGGACCATTTGGACGTAGGCGTCAGCGCACCGCGCTGCCAGTCGGCTGTGCCGGGACGTTAGCTGCGCCAGTCGAGTGGCCCGCCCGTGCCCATCGCCGTAGAGGTTCCGCAGCTCGTCCACCCCCAGAGCGATGCTTGCCAGGCCGCCGAGCACCCTGACGATCGCCTCTGCCCCCTTCTGCGTTGGCCCAACGGTGGCCGGGTGGAGCTTCAATTCCTTCTGAACACGCTGGACCAGGTCTGGGAACCGCTCTCTCCCCGTGAGAGGAGCGCCCAGCACTCCTAGGGCGTGCTTCGCTGTGGCCTCGATGGCGTCCTTGGCGGCGCTGATCGCCTGCTCCGGCCGCTCCTCCACGTTTGCCCACATCCTGTCCAGATGGCCTGGGATCGCAGACTCGGCCGGGAGCGTACGGACGGTCTGTGCGGTTAGCGCCATCCACTTGGGCCGGATGGCGCCCTCCACAGCGATGGTAAATCCATCGCGCGCCAGGAGCCTATCAAGGGCTTTGAGAGTTTCGGGGGATTGGCACTCGTCGCGGACGCGCTCCACTACCCGTAGGTACCGCTCCACAGCGCCCCACGCCGTCCAGTCGATCCCGGCGTAGAACTGCTCCACATAGCTGCGGCGAGCCCCGCCGACGGCTGGCTCGTGCTGCAGATCGGCTGTGAACCCTTCGGCTTCGAAGAGGTCGCCGATGGTCTGGAGGGTCCACCCCACGAGGAGTTCCCGGACTTCGACACGAATCCGCGCTGAGACGAGTTCGCGCTTGGCCACGCTCAGCGCCCGGTTGCTACCGACTCCGACTCACGTCGGGTCGAGAACCCCGAGTCCCGTCAAGCGGATGGTCATTGCCTGTGGGCTCACTTGATAGGCAGAGGCCAGTCGGTGGATGGCTAGATCAAGGCGGGCGGGACTGCCCTTGAGCACCTCCAGCCGCGCTGGTGTAAACGAACCCTGAGGCATCAGGAGGGCGGCGGCGAACGCATTGGCCTGCCCCTCCTCCTGGTCCCACAAACGCTCGTGGCGAAAGTTCACGCGCACGGCTCGATCGACCCGGACATCGCGTCCCTTGTGCAAACGCCAGTGGCCCAGCTCATGGGCGATCGTGAACCGTTGGCGCGTCGCCGCCTGCCGCGAGTTCACCCCTATCACCTGGGTCTTCCCATCCCGATAAAGGAGCCCGGACACCTCATCTTCCAGAGGCTGGTAGACAACCTGAAGACCGAGGGAGCGAGCGAGCGCCTCGACCGCTACCGGGACTCCGTCCACCCCTGCTGCCTGCAATAGTGACTGTGCCTCCGCTTCAGGTGTCGCCATGGGCTCCTTTCGGCGTTTCAGCCTCAGCGTGACGCAGAACCAGTTCAACCGCGGCCTGCTCGCCGGGATCCAAGTTACGGAGCTTCCGGGGCGGGATGCGCGGAGACTCCACTCTTCCGGAAGGTATGAGCTGGCCCGGTGCAACTCCGACCACCGCGGCGAGCCTCATGAGGCCGTCCAAGGTGAGCCGCTGGCGACCCTGCTCGATGTTTGTGATGGACGTCCGGCTAAGGGCCACCCTCTCAGCTAGTCCGGATTGTGTAAGGCCAGCAGCCTGTCGCGCTTCCCTCAGCCGGCGTCCCACCTCTTGGTAGAGCGACTCCACGTGAACCAGCATGCCCCCACTACCCCGGCCGTGTCAACTTTGCCAACAGTTGGTGTCCTTGACTTCTTGACACATCTAGCGCCATTGGTGTTAACATTCCAGATGCTTGGCACCTCCGGTGCCGCCATCGTGACCGGTTTGGAGGAAAAGAGGTGGAGGAGTTCCTGGGTACCGTCGGAAAGATTGCCGGGTGGGTGGTCCTCATCTGCGCAGCGTTCCTGCTTCTGATTCGCCCGTCGTGGAAGCGGGCGACGGGTACTGGGGTCGCTCTGGTCGGGCTTGCACTTGCCTGACTCCGATCCCTCGGACAACAAGGACGGGGCGGCGACCCTGCTACCGGATCTTTGGGATGAGATCGATGCCCCCGTGTTGGAGGCGGTAGCCCGTTGGGAACTCCGCGACTCTCCAGATGGCTCCTTCTTGGGCACTGAGGAGTTGCTCGCGCGCCTGGGCCATACATCTGACGAGGCCCGGATGGTCGGCGCCTCGGTGGCCCGGCTTGCCCGCGGCGGCTATCTTGAAGCGGGCGCACTGACCCTGGGCTGGCCATACCCGCACTGGGTAACTCGGCTGACCCCCGCTGGGCTCCGGTGTGTCGGAGTGTGGCCCAACCCGAAAGCTGCTGTCGATGGGGTGGTCGATGCCCTGGACGAGTTAGCCCAGAGGCTTGATCAGCGCAGCCCTGACCAGGCTCAGCGGTTGCGAGCCGTGCTGCCTTGGCTTGGTGGTGCGTTCAGGGAGGTGGGCGTGGACCTCGCAAGTCGGATCCTGGTACGGGCCGCTGGTCTGGGCTGACCACCACAAACCGCGCTGGCCAGGCCGCCGTGGTGATGTTCCGCTTCCCCACGGGCTTGACGCCCGGCCCCTAATCGGCGTACACCCCCTGCCACCGGGCGCGGCCACCGGCGAAGTGCTTAAGGGGCCGACGGGAGGCTCTATGCCCAGTCCCACGGGGTCCGCCGCTCCTGTTCCGCCCCCATGGGATCTTGATCACTGCCCAGCCACCCTGCTCGCCCAGCGGTACGCCGACCTGCAGGCCTTCGTCACCTGGCTTGGGGCCCAGGACATCCCGGCGCCCGCCTGCTGGTACACGCATGGCTGGCTGGTCCACCGGCTGGCCGCTCTGCAGGCCTGGAAGGTCCGCGCATACGCTCCTGACGCTCACCCAAGGGACGCCGCCGAGTGGTGGGCCGTTGGCCTAGCCGCCCTGCAGCGGGACTGGGAGCCACTGCTCACCCATGAGGGCCGACATCCGCCGCCCGATGCTCCCTGGGACGACCCTGTCCCCATCCCCGAGTTCGGCGCCTTCGTCAAGGCCGCCGTCCGTGAGCGGGCGGAACATCCCCCGCCTGCGCCGGGGGCACGTCCGCCTCGGAGAACCCTGCCGTGAGGTCCATCGCCAGCCGCTGGGGGCCGGTCATCACCAGGGCTGTCGGCTGGCTGCTGGTCGTCGCCTGGCTGACCCTGCTCGGCTGGTGGATCTACACCGTCTACATCTCCGAGATCATCACCTGGGTCATCCTGACCCTGATCGCCTGGCGGCTGCGCCATATCGCCCGCCGGCTCTGGTGGAGGTACGGCTGGCACTGGCCGCTGCCCCCGGCCCCACCGCCCAGCCCCCCTCCGCCCTTCCGGATCTGCTGCGGCCGTGACCCCTGGGGCTGGATCAGCGCGCCTCGCCAGGTCGCGGCCTTGGTCCTGGGCCCGCCCCGCAGCGGCAAGACCAGAGGCGTCATCATCCCCAACGTCGTCGCCTGGAATGGCCCGGTGCTGGTCACCACCACCCGCCGCGACGTCCCCGACGCCACCTGCGCATGGCGCACCCAGATGGGGACCGTCTGGGTCTTCGACCCCCTCGGCGTCGTGGATCCCCTGCCTCCCCAAGCCCGGCGGCTGGTCTGGTCTCCCCTGCGCGGCTGCCGCGACTGGGACACCGCCCGCCAGCGGGCGGAGGCGCTCGCCCTCGACACTGGCCGGGGCGTCGAGGACGCCAGCCACTGGCGCACCAGGGCCACCCAGCTCTGCGCCGTCCTCCTCCACGCCGCAGCCCTGGAGGACCGTTCCATGGCGACTGTCTGCGCCTGGGCCCACGCCCAGCGCGCCGAGCCCGCCCAGGCCTTCTGCCAGAAGGCGGAGAGCCAGGCCGCCCTGGCTCTCTTGCAAGGTCTGCT
>JAKAWF010000018.1 GCA_021817025.1 bacterium | reverse complement strand
GCGGCGGCATCCCCGTCGCCATCGGCCAGTGCCAGCCCCTGAGAGCCTGAGCAGGAATCGCATTACGCCACAAAGTGGACCAGGTCAGGCGCTCCGTCCCACCGTGGTTCACAAGCGGCGACCACAGCTCTTTGGGGGCTGCTGTCCTGCTGCCGCACTGGGTGGAAGGCCACTGTCGGCCTGCTTGAGCCGGGGCGGGCGGGTCAGCCGGTGAGCGCGATCAGCCGCAGGATGTTGTAGGTAAGGGCGAAGAGGGAAGCGCTGGCCTGGACCTTGGGGTGGCCGCGCACCGACAGGCCGTTGGGCCTGCGGTGCGTCTTCGCATCCGCGTTCACTGTCTCCAGGTGAGTGGCCGGGGGGTGCGACTCCCCCCGGCCACTCACCTGGTCACCAGCTCAGGGCGTTAGCGCTTCCGCGCGGATAGAGCGATCCCTGGAGCTATGGCTGGCGAGGCGTCACTCGCCTCTCAGCCCGGCCGCGACCTCACTCACCTTGCGGACCAGCCGCCGTGATCCTGGTATGCCGACGAAGCCGAAGTGCTGGTAGAAGGCGAAGGCCTCCTCGTCAATCGCGTCCACCACCACGAGGCGGGCTGCCGCCCTCTCGGACGCCTCCACCGCCCTCTCGAGGGCGTCACGGAGGAGCTGTCCTCCCAGCCCCTGGCCCTGCAGGGATTGGTCGAGAGCCAGGCGAGCTAACAGGATGGCCGGGATCGCGTCCGGCGATCCCCTTCCCACACGCTTCGGGACCTCCCCGCGACGCAGGAGGTGGGCGGCCAGGGTGAAGTAGGCGACCACTTGGATGGAGTCGGGCCGGGTCCACACGAACGTCCTTCCTGTATTGGCGGCCTCGGCATGTCGTGCCGAGCGGCGAAGCCAACCATCCAGCTCCTCGTTGCTGGAGATGAAGGCATCTAGGTCGTGCTCAGGTAGGAGTCGCTGAGACCCGAACGATGTCACACCTGCCCATATGGTCGGGGTCGGCGGGTGAGCGAACTCAGCCCGGTCGGGATCTCCTCGGGGCCCGAGAGTGAAGCGATGAGCCTATCGAAGAAGCGCGGGGGCACCAGAGTCTCCGCCGGGAGGGCCAGGGCATCCTCAGCAGCCTTCGTCGCCGCCTTGAGAACGAACCCGGTGAGCGATGCTCCCCTCAGCGCCGCGGCCTCGCGGATCAGGCGCACCTGTTCTGCGGGAGCTCTCATCTCGATGCGGACTGTCGTCGTCATGCCGTACAGCATACGGCACGACCTAGAAACAGCGCCGCCTCAAGATGGGGGAACACCTTCATCGTCCAGGACGTGCTCACCTCCTTGCCGCCCTCTCTCGGTTAGTCACTCACGCTCGATACCGGTCTCACCGCACGTTGACACAGAGGGCAGCGTCGCGAGGGCCTGGGGTGCTCAGCCTGTGCGCACGGTGGAGAGATCCTCCGCGAAGGTCTTGCTGTCGGAGGACCTCGGTCCCTATTCTTTGGTGGCGATGCCGGTGGAGCCCCGGCTTCGCCCTCGCGACAGTGAGAGGGCTGATCGGGAGGCGCCAAGCTACCGGCTTGCCGACAGCCGGTGAGCGGAGGCTCCAGCCCAGACCCGGAGGCGGACTCTGCAGCGGCACCACAACCCGTCAGCCTGAGAATGGGGCCGCTGCTCCGCAACCGCAATTTTCAGCTGCTTTGGGTAGGCCAGAGCCTGTCAGCCTTGGGCTCGAACGTATCCGATATCGCCTATCCGCTCCTGGTGCTGGCGCTGACGCGATCACCTCTAAAGGCAGGCCTGGTCGGCACGGTCTATCTGATCGCGCAGATGGCGTTTCGCCTCCCGGCCGGGGCGATAGCCGACCGGGTGAACCGACGGGCGCTGATGCTGGCAAGCGACCTCGTACGCCTCCTGGCACTGGGCGGCCTGGGGGCCGCCGTGCTACTGGGTCTTGCATCCTGGCAGTTGGTCCTGGTCATCGCCTTCGTGCAGGGCACCGCCTCTCCGTTCCATGGCTCGGCCCAAGGTGCCGTGCTGAGGACCGTGGTAGCCCCTGAGCAGAGGGCGGCCGCAAGCGCCCGGAACGAGGCGGGCGTCTATGGGGCAACCGTGGCGGGGCCTCCGCTCGGAGGTGCACTCTTCGCGCTGGCGCAAGCCGCGCCGTTCTTGACCGACGCGGTCTCATACGCGGTCTCCTTGTTGACTCTGCTCGGCGTGCGCGGGCACTTCAGTCCCGAGCCCGCGAAACTGGAACGGCAAGGACTTCATCGCGATATCGCGACCGGGATCAGGTTCGTCTGAGGCACCCCGTTCCTGCGCGCATTGGTGATCCAGCTCCCCTTGATTAACTTCGCCGTTAATGGGGCCATGTTCGCGATGGTGGTGATCCTCCGGGTACACGGGGTCTACCCGGCGGTCATCGGGGCCGCCGAGTCCCTGATCGCGGTCGGCGGCCTCTTGGGAGCGGTGAGCGCACCTTGGACGCAGCGGAGGCTGTCTCTTACAGCACTGATCCTCCTGCTCTGCTGGGGAGGAACAGCGCTGCTAGCGGTCGCTGCCTGGCAGGCAGGCTCGGTGGCCATGGCCGTTCCCATCGGCCTGGCGATCTTCCTGGCCCCAGCTGCTAATGCATCCATGGTTGCTCATCAAATGCTCATCACCCCCGACGGGCTTCAGGGGCGAGTGGACAGCGTGGTCATGTTCGCGTCGATGGGCCTCGCCGTGGTGGCTCCTGCCGCCGCCGGTTTCTTCATCGCCGAGATATCCGGTGCTGCGGCCATGCTCATCTTCGCGTTGGCGATGAGTGTGGCAGCGGTCATTGCCACAGCGTCGCCCGCCGTTCGGCGAGCTGAGGAAGGCTCTCTGGGGCAGAAGGCTTGAACAGTGGCGAACCTCTCGCTGGTGGCCGGGTAGGCGGCCGGGTGGTGGGGTGCCAACGATGGGCCGCTTTGAGGCCTCGCCGGGAGATCTGATGGTGAGAAGCTGACCGCGGGTCCCATCCTTGCAGTCCAGAAGAAGGGCGAACTCGGGCGGCCGCCCGAGTTCGCTGATGCAGTCGGTGGTCCCCATATCAGCATTCGGCCGGTGGGCACGAGCCCGCCGGGCCGACTTTGACACACCCCTGCCGGAGGGTCTCGGTTGCTGATCGTTCAGCGAGACAGCCCCCACAGAGTCCGCGATGGCTGGTTCAAACCGAAGCACTCAGGGACCAGTTCAGCCAGCTGGCGGTTGGCGCCGGCGTCGCCATGGCTCGGTTCGCCAGGCAACCTATGATGCAGCTGAAAGGGGGGATGGGAGTGACTGACCGAGCCAGGCTGGGCGTGTTTCACCGCTCCTTGCCGCTGCTTGCCGCAGCGGAGAACCGGCTCTTCGCCCGACAGAACATCGAAGTGGAGTACGCGGGGGTGGCCTCATCGACGGAGCAGTTCGCCAACCTTGCTGCGGGCAGCTACCAGTTGGTGCACACAGCCCCGGACAACGTACTCAACTACCGTCTCAACCACGGCAATGCCCTGGGGGCCCGGCTGCCATTGGTGGTGATCGCAGGCATGGATTACGGTCTCGGCCTCCAGCTGGTGACTCGCGCCGCTCTGACATTCGAGGACCTACCGGGGAGGAAGCTCTCGGTCGACGCTCCCGACTCCGGGTACGCGTATGTGGCTTACGCCCTGCTAGCACGGCACGGACTGCGCCGTGATCGCGACTACGAGGTCGTGAGCCACGGCGGTGCCGCGGGCCGTCTGGAGCGCCTGCTCGCAAACCAGGCAGATGCAACCATGCTCAGCGGTGCCTTGGCTATCCGGGCCCACCAGGCTGGACTGGGCGTGATCGCTGACGTGCGCGAGGTCGCTCATCCCTATCTCGGTGGAGTGATCGCCACCACCGAGCCCTGGCTGAACGCCCATCGCGAACTGGTGGTTCGTTTCCTGCGGGCGTTCGTCACCGCCACCCGCTGGGCATTGGACGCCCGTCACGCCGGCCAAGCCCAGGCGATGCTTGCCAGAGCCCATCGGATGGGCGACGGGGCAGCGGGTGCGCTGTACGCGCTTGAGGTCCAGCCGGGCGTTGGGGCTGTCTCCGATGGAGCCATCCCCAACGAGGCGCTCCGCAACGTGCTGGTGCTCCGCCAACGCTCCGGGGGGTTCGAGGAATCCCATGATCTCGATGCTCTAATCGACGGCCCCTTGGTTGACCGCTCGGTGCTGGCCGACGCCCTGGCTGCGATGTAGGACCCGGCGCGTGACGTGGGCCCCTCCCCCCTACTACTACCGCTGGGGATAGGTCAGCCCGGGTTACGCCCCATTAGGGACGGTGCCCGACGCCGTCATCGCCGCTGGCCGCGTGACCTCGGGTCTGACTTTGGCCGTCGAAGATGGCCCGGTGCGTCGCAGCAGCAAGCCGGCGCTCTGGTCGGAACGGCTGTCGTCCTGGCTTCCCTGGCGGCGCTGAGGGCCTCGGTGGTGATGCTGTTGGTTCTGGCCGCAGTTGGGTGCAGCATTGCTCCGATCGTGGTCTGCCCTTATTCGGATGGCTGACGGAACGGCCAGGGATGCGACCGGCACGGCTCGCGGCGGCTGAATGGTCTCCGGGCGCGCCTCACCAAGAAGATTGGCACCGTCGGGCAAGCGCGTGCAGTTGTAAAGAGAGCTGGCCCGGAGGTCGGGACCCGGGCACACCGGCCTCCCGCCAGCGCAGACCCGCCGCACACCTCCCGCAGCAGACCCGGCCGGATGCCGACCCCACCGGTGCGGCGTGGTCCAGCGGCCTTGGGATCCAAGCTCGGTCGGGTCGGGGTGGACCTTGGCTGCGCCAGCGCCGGAAGTGGGCTCGGCCCCGCGTAACCGTTCCGCTACCTGGAGAACACGCGCGTTCAGGAGCCACGGGCTAAGCTGACCGCGACCCTCATGCAGCTTCAACCCGGGCGGCTCCACCTGCCATCGAGAGAACAGCCGAGTACAGCTGAACTGGACCGGGTCCTGGGACAGCTGTTCGAGCAGGCCACCACACCCATGGTCGCGATCGGGATGGACCACCTGATCAGGCGCGCCAACCCGGCCTTCTGCCAGCTGGTGGGACGCTCCCGGGAGGAACTGGTGGGCGTCCACATCCTCGCCATCACCCATCCCGAAGATCGACCGGCCAGCCAGGCGGTGATGCGCCGCAGCCGGCGGGGCCAAGTCGAGACCGGATTGGTGAAGAGGTACGTCCGGCCCGACGGTGAGTCGGTCTGGGTTCGGATCACGACCTCAATCCTGCGCGACTCCGCCAACCGGCAGCTGTACACCCTGACTCAGGCCGAGGACGTCTCCCAGGAAAGGCAGTTGCGCCACCGCCTGATGCAGATAGGACGGCTCCACACCGCCCTGGCCGAAAGCAACGAGGCGATGCTCCGTGCGGAGTCGGTGGGGGAGCTCTGGGCTGAGGCCTGCCGCATCGCAGTCCAGCGGGGTGGGCTGCAAATGGCCTGGGTGGGCATCGTCCCGGATGACGGGTGGGTGGTGCCGGCGACGACCTGGGGCGAGCATGACGGATACCTGCGGGAGCTTCGGGCCTCCACCAGTCCCGACATACCGGAGGGAGACGGACCCATCGGGATCGCGGCTCGCAGTGGACGGCCCGCAGTCTTTCAGAATGTCGAGACGGAACCCAGATTCGAACCCTGGCTCGAGCGAGCGCGCCAGGTCGGGTTCCGCGGGGTGGCCGCCTTCCCTCTCCTTCAGGGCGACCGGGTGAGGGGGATCCTGTCGGTCTATGCCGGTGAGGCGCACTTCTTCGACGACGAGACCGTGGCCCTGCTGGAGCGATTGGCTGCCAACATCGGCTTCGCCTGGCGCGCCCTCGACCTGAGAGCCGAGCGGGCCACCGCCGCCCTCGAGGGCCAAGCCCGCCTCACCCAGTTGGACCACATCATCGAGCGCACCGGGGTCGCCACTGCCACCTTGGCCAGCGACCTCACCTTCACCCAGGTCAACCCGGCCCTGGCCGAGTTGTTGGGCATGCGTGCAAAGAAGCTTCTCGGACGCACCCTCCTCGACTTCGTGCCAGCTGAGGACCGGCGGCGCCTGCTCCGCCGCCACCGGAGCTTGGCACGGCGTCCGGAGGCGGGCCTGACCAAGTTTGAGCATCGGCTGGTGACGCCGAAGGGCGCCGTTCTATGGGTGGTGGCGTCGAGCACGCTGGTGCCGGCTCTCGACACCCGAGCCGGCGTCATCGTCTGGCAGGCCCAGGATGTCACCCGCCAGCACCGGGCCGAGGCTTCGGCCACGCGGCGGTCGGCCCAGCAAGCAGCAATCTCCGAGTTGGGGCAGATGGCACTGGCCGTGCGCGATGTCGACTCCTTGATGCAGCGCGCCACCGCCCTGCTGGAGCAGCACCTGGAGGTGGCCAAGGCGTCGGTGTTGCGCTGGAACCGCACCCGTGATTCGTTTCGGTTGGTGGCGGGAGTGGGCTGGGACCACGACGTGGTGGGCCACACCCTGATTCCCGGAGGCCAGCGCTCGTTGGCGGGGTTCACGGTCAACGCCGGGGAGGCGGTGTTGGTCTCTGACTTCGGCACTGAGGAACGGTTCCAGGTGGGAGATCTCCAGCCGATCTACGGGATCCGGGCCGGGCTGGCGGTGCCGATCATCTCGGCAGACCAGCCCTACGGCGTGCTCGAGGGCTTGACCTCCGACGAGCACCAGTTCACCGATGACGACATCCACTTTGCCCAGGGCCTCGCGCACGTGTTGGGGGCCGCCCTGACGCGTCGGGAAGCCGAGGCGACGCTCCAGCAGCAAGCGCTGCACGACTCGCTCACGGGGCTGCCCAACCGGGTGCTTCTGCTCGACCGGATCCCGGCGGCCCTGAGCCGGGCCAAGCGGAGCAACCAGCTGGTGGCGGTGATGTTCCTGGACCTCGATCGGCTCAAGGTAGCCAATGATCGCCTCGGCCACCCCGCCGGCGACGAGGTGCTGCGCACCGTGGCTCAGCGGCTGCAGCGCCTGATCCGGCCCAGCGACACCATCGCCCGGGTGGGGGGTGACGAGTTCGTGGTCCTGGCCGAGGACGTGGCCTCGCCACGGATGGCGATGCTGATGGGCGAGCGTCTGGCCCGCGCCGCGGAAGCGCCGATTGCAGTGGCCGGGCAGGAGGTGGTGGTCACGGCCAGCGTCGGGGTGCGCACCACCGGCGAGGCGACTGAGACCGCCGAGGATCTCCTCCGCGACGCGGACATCGCCATGTACCACGCCAAGAACGCCGGTGGACGCCGGGCGGTGGAGTTCACGGCAGCCATGGGTGATGTCTTCAGCGACCGGGTCAGGCTGGAAGCAGATCTCCACCGAGCGCTCGCAAGAGGCGAATTCGTGGTCCACTACCAGCCCCTGGTCGATCTCGAACGCGGCCAGATCGTCGGTGCTGAGGCCCTCATCCGCTGGAACCACCCCGAGCGGGGACTGGTCCCGCCCAGCGAGTTCATCCCCCTGGCCGAGGAGACGGGTCTCATCCGTGAAATCGGGGCCTGGGTGCTCCGGGAAGCATGTGCCGCCTGCGCCAGGTGGGCCGAGCTGATGCCGGAGATCCAGCCTCTGGTCTCGGTCAACCTCTCCACCCGTCAACTGATGGACCCCCAACTCGTGGACGTGATCGCGGACACACTCCAGACCCAGGGTCTGGCTCCAGCTCTGCTCTGCATGGAGATCACCGAGACCGCCCTCTTGGCCGACTCGCTCGCCGCCAATTCAGCTCTCGATGAGATTCATGCCCTCGGAGTGCAGCTCGCGCTTGACGACTTCGGTACCGGATACTCATCGGTGGTCCACCTGAAACGGTTCAACCTGGACCACCTGAAGCTCGACAAGGCCTTCATCGACAACGTGGACAGCGACCCCAAGGATGCCGCGATTGTGGGCGGCCTGATCCAGCTCGCCCATGCCATCGGGCTCACCGCGGTGGCCGAGGGGGTGGAGACCCCAGGCCAGCTGGCCGCCCTCAGGCGGCTCGGCTGCGACGCCGCCCAGGGATACTTGATGTCGCGACCGGTGTCCGCCCGGGACTTCGAGGAACTCTGGGTGAGCCGCGCCACCTACTGACCGGCACGGCTCGCCCCCACCCGATGGTCGCGTGACTGCACTGATCGATCCCCCGCCGCGCCCGGAAACGCGCCCTCGGCGCCCATCCCTGGCCCTTGGGGCGAGCGCCGGGGCCTGATGCCAGCCCACGGGACCGCATCAGGCGGCGGCTTGCGGCCGTTGGCCGTCGATCACTCGTCGTCCTCCGAACCTGAAGGACAGCGCCGGAGCACCAGTTCCAGCCCAGAGCCGCTCCGGCGCCATGTGGTGCCTGGGCGCGACCGGGTCCTCCCGGGACCCTTGGATCAGGTCCCGGACCGCCGCTCCGATCGCGCTGCCGGCACTCGATTGGCGATCGCGGCCGCCCGTGGGGACGCCGGCTGAAGTTGGGGACGATGCCCGCAACTACATCAGGCCCAGCTCATCCAGCGAGCGCAGCAGATTGCTCACCACCCTGGGGTCGGCCTGGGCGTCGATCAGGCACACCCTGCCCTCAGTGGCCAGCTCGAAAGCCCGGCGAAGAGCCGGCCCGAACTCGCTCTGACTGGTCACCCTCACGCCCCAGCCCCCAACCGCCGTTGCCAGCAATCCGTAGTCGAACTCGCCGCGAGCCTGCGCAGGCGAGGTGCCGGGTCCCCGCCATACGCCGTTGTTGACCACCACGATCACCAGCCCCACACCATGGCGGGCGGCGGTATGAAGTTCCTGGAGCGAAAACCCGAAGGCGCCGTCGCCCGTGAAGAGGCAGACGGGTCGATCCGGGCGGGCCAGTCCGGCTCCGATGGCGAAGGGGAGGCCCACTCCCAGGGTCCCCATCGCCGACCCGATCAGCATGTTGCTGCCGGGGGAGTGAGCCTTGGAGAAGGCGATTCCCCAGGTCACACTGTCCCCTCCGTCCGAGATCCAGGTGCCGCCACCACGCTCCTCGAACTCCTGGGCCGCCTCGCGGGCCAGCCAGCCCGCGTGCAACGCCGCGGTCTCCGCCTCCGCCTCGGTGGCCCAGAGCTCATGACTGGCCTGGGCCGCGCCCTGGGCCTGGGCCAGCCAGCCCGACCATCTGGTCGACTCGCCCTGCCAGATGGATGTGAGCGCGTCGAGAGTGGCGCCCACGTCGCCCACCAGCCCGAGGGTGGGAGACCGCTGGCCACCCAGGCGCTCGGGGGAGATGTCGACCTGGATCAGGACCTGGTCCTCCCCGAAGAGAGGGGGCTGACCGTACATCAGATTCGCGTTGAAGCGCGACCCGAGCACCAGCGCCAGGTCCGCACTCACCAGCGCCGCTCCGCCGTGGACCAGGGTGCCCAGGCAGAGGGGATGGTCGTCGTCGAGAAGGCCGCGAGCGGCGCTGGTGGTGGTGACCGGGATCCCGGTGCGCTCGACGAAAGCCAGCAGAGGAGCCGCCGCCCCGGAGAAGAAGGCACCCGAACCCGCCAGGATGAGGGGGCGCTCCGCCTCTTGCAGAAGCGCAATGGCGGTTGCCAGCCCGGGCCCGTCCGGCACCGACTTGGAGATTGCGGGAAGACCGGCAGCCGGCCCCTCCTCGGCCGCGCTGAAGAGCACATCCTCGGGGATCTCCAGATAGGCGACCCCGGGACTACCCCAAGTGGCCTGTTTGACAGCCTCGGCCAGGTACTCGGGGATCCGCTGGGCCTCGAGGCACTCCGCGCTCCACTTCGATATCCGCTCCACGACCGCCAGCTGCTCGAGGTCCTGGACGGCTCCCCGGCCCCGCTTGGAGATGGCCGTCCGCCCCGCCACTATCACCACCGGCGCTCCGGCCGCGTTGGCCTCGGCCATGCCTGGCAGGGCGTTGGCCAGCCCCGGTCCCGCGGTCACGGCCGCGAAGCCGGGCCGGCCGGTCGCCAGCGCCCAGCCCTCGGCCATGAGCACGGCACTCTCCTCGTGGCGGGTGAAGACGATCGGCATCCCCGCCCGGCGGGCCGC
Source organism: bacterium (assembly GCA_021817025.1). Next base: position 14,315 of record JAKAWF010000018.1, on the reverse strand, counting down.
GTCCAGCAGAGGGGCGATGTGGCTACCAGGGAGTGTGAAGAGGGTTTCCATGCCGAGCTGGGTCAGGGTCCTGACCGCCAGCTCACCGCCGTTGCCGCTGTCAACCACCATGCTCAACTCCTCCCTACTACCAGGTGGCGCCCCGTCGGCCGCGGGAGCGCGCGTCATTCCGTCACCATCTTGCAGCGTCGCCCCAACCTCCAGCATCCGGCCCCGGCTGCGGGAGGGAACTGGGAAGAGCGCGCGCCGGGCTCCTCGTGTCCGCTTGGTCCCCAGGAGCCAACCGTGCGGCCCCGACCGGAGATGGTCAAGATGGGCCAATGGAGGAGCTCTTCCCCACCCCTGACCAAGTCATGCCGGACAGCGCAGCAACCGGTGCCCAGCCCGTCGACAGCCCTCGCGAGAGCCCGAACCCGGACGCACCGCTGGCGGCGAGACTCCGCCCGACCAAATGGGAGGAGGTACTGGGCCAGTCGTCTCTGATCGGCCCGGGAGGCGCCCTCCTCCCGGCCATCCAGGGACGCAACCTCCCCTCGATGGTGCTGGTGGGTGCACCGGGGACCGGGAAGACCACCATCGCCTGGCTGCTGGCTCGTTCGCAGTCAGCCCATCTGGTCTCCATGTCGGCGGTCAGTGCCGGGGTCGGCGACATCCGCAAGACGGTCGCCGAGGCCGCAGCCCGGCAGCGGGCCGGCCAGCGCACAGTCCTGTTCCTGGATGAGATCCACCACTTCAGCCGCACCCAGCAGGATGCCCTCCTCCCCCACGTCGAGAGCGGCCTCCTCACCCTGATCGGGGCCACCACCGAGAACCCCAGCTACCAGCTCACCGGAGCGTTGCTGTCCCGGGTGCAGGTGTACGACCTGCAGCCGCTGACTGAGGAGGACCTCGGTCAGCTGCTTGATCGGGCCCTGGTGGACCAGCGGCGCGGGCTGGGACGCCAGCGCCTGGTGCTGGCCCCGGAGGCCAGGGAGCTCCTGGTCACTCGCAGCGGAGGGGATGCCAGGGCCATGCTCAACGCCCTGGAGAGAGCCGCCACCGGACGTCCCCAGGAGAGCGCGATCTCCGCGCAGCTGGCGCGCCAGGCCCTCAGCAGCCCCCATCTGCTGCATGACCGCGCCGGCGACCTCCACTACCAGATCCTCTCGGCCTTCATCAAGTCGATGCGCGGCAGTGATCCCGACGCCGCCACCTACTGGCTGGCACGCTTGCTGGAGGCGGGTGAGGATCCCTCGGTGCCGGCGCGACGGATGGTGGTCCTGGCCGCGGAAGACATCGGCCTGGCGGAACCCCGCGCCCTCGGCCTGGCGGTCGCCGCCCAGCAGGCGGTGCAGCTGGTGGGGATGCCCGAGTGCCGGTTACCACTCACCGAGGCGGCGGTCTTCCTGGCCCTGGCCCCCAAGAGCAACGCGGTGTATCGGGCCTACTCCGCAGCCGCGGCCGATGTCGCAACCCATCTCAGCCTGCCGGTGCCGCTGCATCTGCGCAACGCCGTCACCGATCGCGACCGCCGGCAGGGCTTCGGACAGGGGTACCAGTACGCCCACGACGACCCGGAGGGGCTGGTTGGCCACGGCCACCTTCCCCCCGAGCTGGCGGAGCGCCACTACTACGTTCCCTCCGAGCACGGGGAGGAGGCAAGACTGCGCGACCTGCTGGAGCGGGTCAGGGGCAGGCGCTCGGCACGGTGACCGCCGCCATCATTGGCGGTTCCGGACCAGATGGCTCAAGCTCCGCCGAGCAGCCCCCGGCGGCTACGTCAGCTGTCTTCGGAGGACCCGGCCGCAGGGGTTCCCGCCGTCTCCGCCACCCCCTGCAGCGGGGTGGGCTCCTCCTCGACCGCCACCCTGGTCGGAGCGATCTTGACCAGGATCTCGGAGGGATCCAGCGCAGCCGTCAGCTCCACTCCCTCAGGCAGGGCGATGTCCGACAGACGAACCGCGTCGTCCACCTCGGCGAGGCCGGAGACATCGATGGTTATCTCACCTGGGATTGAGTCCGGCAGACAGCTGACCTCGAGGGTATGCACCACGTGCAGAAGCTCCCCGACGTTGAACTTGATCGCCGGCGACTCGCCGGTCAGCACCACCTGCACCTGGACGTTGAGCTTCTCGGTGAGGTTCACCTGGAAGAAGTCGACATGAACGGCGGCGGTGGTGCGGGGGTTGATCTGAAGCTCCTTGATCAGGACCGGCCTCAGGGTGCGCTCGCCGGCAACCTTGAGTTGCAACAGGTGGCTCCGACCCACCGCGTGGACCAGACGGGATAGTTCACGAACCGGGACCTCGATCGCGACCGAGTTCACCTTGTGACCGTAGACCACTCCCGGCACCAGACCCTGGTGGCGCAGCTGTCCGACCCGACGTCCCGTGATCGAGCGGGGCGCGGCCTCAAGCGTCAGACTCATGGAACTCCAAGCGGGTATTCACTGCAGGCAAGACCCGCCGGACGCGAGATCCAACGGACTCCCGCATCTTACCAAATTCGCGCCTCAGGCGGCTCCCGCTGGAACCGCCCGGAAGCGGCGGTTGACGTAGTCCACGATCGCCTGCATGCTGGTGCCCGGGGTGAAGACCTCGTCCACCCCCAAGTGCTTCAGTTCGGCGACATCCTCGGGGGGAACGATTCCACCCCCGAAGACCACGATGTCCTCGGCATGCCGCTCCCGCAGCAGGCGAAGCACCTCCGGGAAGAGGGTCATGTGGGCGCCCGAGAGCAACGAGATCCCGATCCCGTCCACGTCCTCCTGGATGGCCGCCTCGATCACCTGGGCGGGGGTCTGATGCAGCCCGGTGTAGATCACCTCGACGCCGGCGTCCCGAAGGGCGCGGGAGATGATCTTGACGCCCCGATCATGGCCATCTAGCCCCACCTTGGCGGTGAGGATCCTGACCGGCCTCCTAGTCATGGCCCCAGTTTAGGGCGCGGGACTGGAAAAGTTGTGGAGAACCGCAGCGGTGGCGGTCGGGGTCGAGCTCCGATGGCCGCCGAGTGATAGATAGGGAAGCCCCGCCAGCAAGCCGACCGCGACCGCGATCAGGCCCGCCAGAGCCGCCGCCTGGGCGAGCCCGGGGCGGGGCCGGGAAAGCCACCACACAGAGCCACCCCGGTGCGGCTCAGGCGTGGTGGCGAGCTGGACGGCAAGCAGCAGCACCACCAGCGCCGGGGCCAGGTTGGGGTCGGTCGCGATCCCGGAGCCGAGGGCTCCAAGGCCCTGTCCGAACACCCGGTGAAGAGCAGCCAGACCACGGCTGCGATGGTCAAGCCCCTGGTCCTGCCCCCCAGGCAAAATCCGGCCCCGAGTGCCGCCATGACCGTGATCAGCATGGTGTTCCAGAGCAGAGGGTCCGCCGCCGCCCAGCTCGCCAGAGTGCGGATGGGATCGGCCAGAAAGCCGGGCTGGCGGGTGGCCGCCATGGCGCCGGCCAAGGAGCCCAGGGCCCGCGAGCCCCAGAAGCCCTCGGCCGGGATGGTCTGCAGGAGAACTCCCAAGAGGAAGGTGCCCCCGACCCCCAGCTCCACCGCACGCCGGGCCCGACCGCTCTCCCACCAGCCGGTCGCAGCCAGCAAGAGACCGGCTGCAAAGACGTAGGCCAGCACCGCTCCGGGGGCACCCGGGATCACGCTCGCCCCCGGGCCGAGCAGGCCCCCCAGCCCCTCTCCCATCAGCCAGACCGCCAGTCCCCAAGCGACCGAGGCACGAAGCCCGAGCCTCCCCGCCCAGGAGTCGCCGCCGCCCAGGATGGTCACGCCAATCCCCGCCTGGATCAGCACCGTGGCCACGGTCAGGTGACCGCGATGGGCCTGCCACATTCCCAGCTCCCAGTGCAGGAAGGTGGCGAGCCAGCCGGGCTGGCCGGCTGCCGCCGGGGCCAAGCCCCCCCTGCGAAGCCGGCCGGCATCCCCGGCTAGGCTTGCAGCAGCCCGTCCAGGACCCAGGCCAGCCCCAGGGCGGCGCGCAGGAAGGACCGGGCCCGCCAAGGTCCATCGGACTCCGCCGCAGGCGCTTCCACGACGGCTGGACCGCCCCGGCGGACACGTCTTGCCACCTCCCAGACGGCCACCACCCCCACCGTCAGCCCCAGCTCCAGGAGCAGGACCGGATAGAGGCCGCCCGACCCTGGGGTAACTGGCCCTGACACCCCCGGATCCGGTCGGGAGCGGGGGCCATACCTGGCCCCCGCGGCAGGGGGGTCACGACCGGGCCGACCGGATTCGGTTTCTGCATTCAGTAGTGGATCCCTGTGCGGACGAGGTGTGACCGGCCCCCATCCAAATCTCCCACCCAGACACTCTTCGACCCAGCCGGAAACCGCTCGCTCCAAGGCCCGCGAAATCACCCGAGTGCTCCCTCCTGAAGGGCGTCATACTGGTGTTGATGCAGAGGTGGACAGCTTCGGAGCAGCCGCTGCCGAGAGCGCCTGCCAAAGGCACGTTGGACTTCGCGCAGCGGCCCATCCTGGTCTTCTGGGAGACCACCAAGGCCTGCCTGCTCAGCTGCCGCCACTGCCGGGCCACGGCGCTGCCGGAGGCGATGCCAGGAGAGCTGTCTCGGGCTGCCGGCCACCGGCTGCTGGAGCAGGTGGCCGACTTCGGCAAGCCGGCACCGATCCTGATCCTGACCGGGGGTGACTGCCTGATGCGCCCCGACCTGCTCGAGCTCACGGTGGAGGCCCGCCGGCTGGGCCTGACGGTGGCGCTGTCGCCGTCGGTCACGCCCAGCCTGACCCCCTCCGCGATGGCGCCCTTCCTGAAGCTGGGCGTCAAGGTGGTCTCCATCAGCCTCGACGGCGCGGCCCCCGCCACTCACGACCGGGTCCGGGGGGTGCCGGGACACTTCGAGGAAACCGTCGCCGCTCTCGGCTGGCTTGGCCAGGCCGGCTTCAAGGTCCAGGTGAACACCACCGTGATGCGCGAGAACATGGGGGAGCTGGCCGATGTCGCCGCCCTGCTGCAGCGTTTGCGCGTGCCCCTCTGGGAGGTCTTCTTTCTGGTCAGCGTCGGCCGCGGCACCGCGGTCTCCGCCACCACCGCGGCCGAGAACGAGGACGTCTCCCACTTCCTCTTCGAAGCCTCCCAGTACGGCTTCTTGGTGCGCACCGTCGAGGCTCCCTTCTTCCGCCGCGTGGCCATCTGGCGGCGCGGGCTGGGCAAGCTGGATGACCCGGGTGACTACTTCGACCTGGGCCCGCTGTACAGCCACCTGCGCCAGCGGCTGCACCAGCTGCTCGGGGAGCCCACCAGGCACGCGCTGGCGCCGAGCGTGGCCACCCGCGATGGCATGGGGGTCGTCTTCGTGGCTCACGACGGCTCGGTGCGGCCCTCAGGATTCCTGCCTCTTTCCCTGGGCAACGTCAAGGATCGACCACTGGTGGAGATCTACCGCCAGAACCCGATGTTGCAGTCGATCCGGGCCGCAGAATTCGCCGGCCGCTGCGGAGCGTGCCAGTTCCGCAGCATCTGCGGCGGTTCCAGGGCCCGAGCCTTCGCCGCCACCGGCGACGCTCTCGGTGAGGACCCCGGCTGCCTCTACGGCGCCGCTTAGGACAGCTTTCAGCTCCGGCCGCGTCCCCTCCCAGGCAATAATCGGTGGGTGTGGAACCCTTCGACCTCTCCCGCGGTGGTTGGCTCGCGCGCCCAGGGGCTGCTGCTGGGGCTGGCTCTGGGGGAAGCCACCCAGAGCCGCGGCCCAGATCCCGCCCTGCGCTTGACCCGCCAAGCCACGGCCCTGGCCGAGGCACTCCTGGCTCGGGGACGGCCCGAGCCGGCGGACCTGCTCCCCCGCTGGCTGGCTCTGAGCGCGGCCTGCCCCGAACGACCCGGGTCGATCACCGGAGAGGCCCTGCGCCTCTTCGAAGCGGGCCTCCCGGCCACGGGGCTGGCCCGTGCCGTGGCGGGGATGGTGCCCGGACGCAGCGGGGATTCGGCGCTCAGCCGGTGCCTGCCCGTAGCCGTCGCCTGCCACGGCAGCGGCGGCACCCTGAGGGCGTGGGTGCAACGCTGTGCCGCCGCCACCCATGCCGAGCCGATCTCGCGACTGGCGGCGATCGCGGCCGCCATGCTGGCCCGCGACCTCCTGACCCGGAGCCTGGAGGACTGCCTGCCCCGAGTTGCCCAGGCGCTGCGAGAGGAGTCCCCGGAGAGCTTCACGGCCATCATGCACGCCCCCCGGCCGGGGACAGGAATGCCCGATGGCGACGACGCGCAGGCGGTCTTGGCAGCCTCCATCCAGGCACTCTGCGACGGCCGCGACTGGACGGAGGCAGTCGCCATCGCGATCAGCCGAGGCGTCCCTGGGGACACCGCGCCCGCCCTGACCGGCGCCCTGGCAGGTGCCCGCTGGGGAGTGGACGCCCTCCCCCAAGTGGGCGTGCGGCAGCTGCCGCCAGCGCTCGGGTCGAGGCTCCGCTACTTGGGACAGGCGTTGCTGAGCCTGGACCCAGCCGCCGGGACGCCCGCCGGCGCCCCGGCGGGGGCGGGGAGCCTGGCCTGATGGCCCAACCGCTGCTGCTCGTGGATGGGACAAATGTCAGCTGGGCCTGGCCGAGGAGCCGCCCGCTGATGCTGCGCCAGCACTACGGCGAGGCCCAGTGTCTGCTGGTGCAGGCGGCAGTCGACTCCCCACTGCGGTCGGCCCACGAGGAGCTCCTGTTCGTCTTCGACGGCCCGCCGGCTCCTGGCGGTCCCGGCAGCGGGCGCGGTACCCGAGTGCTCCATCCCGACATCGGACACAGCGCGGACGACCGGATCCTCCAGATCATCGGACAGCGCCGGCATGGGGGAAGCCAGATCGTGCTGGTCAGCAGCGACCGGGCCCTCCGCGACGCTGCCAGAGCCCTGGGCGCCACCACCATGGGCGCCATGGAGCTGATCGCCAGACTCGATCCCAGAGGCCTCGGCGGGAGTTCGCGGCCGGGCCGTCGCCAGGGCCAGTTGGAGAAGCCCATTCCGTCCAGCCAGGACACGGCCGCCTGGCTGAAGCGCTTCGGATCGCAAGAGCAGCGTGAGCCCCCGCGCCGCGGCCGTCCTCAGAAGGAGGCCGACTCCCGATAGGTCCCGAAGACATCCTGCAGGGCCCCCACGATCTCCCCCTCGGTGCACAGAGATCGCACGCAGGCCAGGATCGGGAGCATCAGGTTGCCGTCGCCCCGGGCCACCGAGCGCAGCTCGTCGAGGGCGTTGGCGACCCCCTGGCCGTCCCGCCGGGATCGCAACCCGGCCAGCTCGGCCTTCTGGTCGACCTCCGCGGTTTGGTCGATCCGGAGCAGTTGCGGCGCCTCCTCACCGTCCGACAGGAAGGCGTTGACTCCGACCACAATCCGCTCTCCCTGATCCAGCTGCTGCTGGTAGCGGAACGCAGCGTCGGCGATCTCGCGCTGGAAGAAGCCGTCCTCGATGCAGGCCAGCACCCCGCCGCGGTCGTCGATCTCGGCGAAGTACCGCTCCGCCTCGGCCTCCATGCGGTTGGTCAGATCCTCCATGAAGTACGACCCTCCCAAGGGATCGATGGTGGTGGTGACCCCGGTCTCGTAGGCGATGATCTGCTGGGTGCGCAGCGCGATCTGGGCGGCCTTCGCGGTCGGCAGTGACAGCACCTCGTCCATGGCATTGGTGTGCAGCGACTGGGTGCCTCCCAGCACCGCTGCCAGCGCCTCCAGGGCGGTGCGGGCGACGTTGTTCTCGACCTGCTGGGCGGTGAGCGAGCAGCCTGCGGTCTGAGTGTGGAAGCGCATCAGCCAGGAGCGCTGATCTTTGGCGTGGTAGCGATCGCGCATCCGCCGGGCCCATATCCGCCGCGCCGCCCGGTACTTGGCGATCTCCTCGAAGAAGTCGATGTGGCTGTTGAAGAAGAAGCTGAGCTGGGGGGCGAAGTCGTCGACCGGGAGCCCGGCCGCGATGCCCGCCTCCACGTAGGCGAAGCCGTCGGCGAGGGTGAACGCCAGCTCCTGGGCGGCGGTGGAGCCCGCCTCCCGGATGTGATATCCGGAGATGCTGATGGGGTGCCAAGAAGGCACGTTGCGAGCGCAGAAGGCAACCACATCGGTGACCAGCCGGAGGCTGGGACGGGGTGGGTAGATGTACTCCTTCTGGGCGATGTACTCCTTCAGGATGTCATTCTGGAGAGTGCCCCCGAGGCGCTCCACCGGTACCCCTTGGCGCTCCGCCACCCCCACGTACATGGCCAGCAGAATCGCCGCTGGCGAGTTGATGGTCATCGAGGTCGTCACCCCACCCAGATCGATGCCGTCGAACAGTCGCTCCATGTCCTCCAGGGAGTCGATCGCCACCCCGCAACGGCCCACCTCCCCCTCGCCCAGTGGGTCGTCCGAGTCGCGCCCCATCAGGGTCGGCATGTCGAACGCGACCGAGAGGCCGGTCTGTCCCTGCGCCAGCAGGAAGCGGTAGCGCTGGTTGGTCTCGGCCGCGGTGCCGAAACCGGCGAACTGGCGCATGGTGAAGAGCTTGTCCCGGTACATCGAGGGATAGACCCCTCGGGCGTAGGGAAACTCCCCGGGATAGCCGATCTCGGCGCCGTAGTCGTGCCCCCGCAGCGCGGCAGGGGTGTAGAGAGGCTCGATCGGGAGCCCGGAGAGAGTCTCTGCCGGGGGCATGAAGCCCGTCCTCCGCACCGGCTCCCGGGCGGCCCGGTAGCGCTGCGCCCAGCGCTCCAGCGCCGCCTCGTCATCGACCAGCGCAGGCTCTTTCTGCTCCAGCATCGTCAGCTCCTCCCGCTCGCCGCAGAGAGCTCGGGCGCCTCGGCCCCGGTTCCTCGACCCTCATTGTGGAACCGCTCCAGCACCATCTCCGCGGCACGTTCCGGATCTGCCCGCCGGGCGTCGTCCGGCAACATCTCCTTCCCGCCCTCGGCCAGGAGACTGCTGGCGAAGGCGTGCGCCCGCGCCCCGACCAGTTCCACCACCTCCTCCTGGAACCGGCGCCGGAGCCGCTCGGAGAGCTCCCCGCTCGCCTCCAGGTGCAGGTGATGGGCGGCGATGGCGGACGCCAGGTCGCTCACCCCCTCGACGCCCTGGGCGGCCACCGTGGGCACCACCGGGATCTTCCAGCCACGCTTGGGGATCGAGAGCCGCAGCATGTCACGGAGGTCGCGGCTGACCCGGTCCACCCCCGGCAGGTCGGCCTTGTTGACAGCGAAGATGTCGGCGATCTCGGTGATCCCAGCCTTGATCACCTGGACCCCATCGCCCGCCCCCGGCGTGGTCACCACCACCACCGAGTCGGCCACCTCGCAGATCTCCAGCTCCGACTGGCCGACCCCGACCGTCTCCACCAGCACCATCTCCCAACCCAGCGCGTCCAGAAGTCGCACGGCACCCCTGGTGGCCAGCGAGACGCCGCCGAGATGGCCCCTGGCCCCCATGCTGCGGATGAAGACCCCCTGGTCCAGCGCGTGGCGCTGCATGCGCACCCGATCCCCCAGGATGGCCCCGCCCGTGAAGGGACTGTTGGGATCCACCGCCAGCACCGCCACCCGCCGCCCCTGGTCCCGCCACAGTTGGGTGAGGGCGTCCGCCATGGTGCTCTTGCCGGATCCCGGGGGTCCGGTGACGCCCACCACCTGGGAGCTGAGTTCGGCACTCCCCGGGCGGCGCTCCCAGATCTGCTCCAGCAGGTCACCGACACCGGGCTCTCTCGATTCGATCATCGAGATGGCTCGGGCCAGCGAGCGGACGTCACCGTTCAGGAGCGACTCGATCTCCACTCGCCCCATGGTAGACAGATGCGGGGGTGGCGACGCCGACGGCGACGCCGGCCACTTGGGATTCGGTTACCCGAGCAACCGCTTGGCGATCACCAGCCGCTGGATCTGGTTGGTGCCCTCATAGATCTGGGTGATCTTGGCGTCGCGCATCATGCGCTCGACTGGGAACTCGTTGACGTAGCCGTAGCCACCCAGGATCTGGACCGCGTCGGTGGTGACCTTCATGGCGGCGTCGGAGGCGACCAGCTTGGCCATCGCCGCCAGCTCAGTCATCCGCGGGTCCCCCGCGTCGATGGCCCGGCACGCCTCCCGAGTGAGGCAGCGGGCGGCCTCCATCTGAGCGGCCATGTCCGCCAGCATGAACTGGATGCCCTGGAACTCGGCGATGGCGCGCCCGAACTGGTGGCGCTGGCGGGCATAGCCGAGGGCGTACTCGAGCGCCCCGGCGCCGATGCCGAGGGCCTGCGAGCCGATCTGCGGCCGCGAGCGGTCGAGCACCGCCATCGCGATCTTGAAGCCGGCTCCCTCCGCCCCCAGGATTCGGTCGGCGGGAACCCGGCAGTTAGTGAAGATTAGCTCGGCGGTGTTGCTGCCCCGGATGCCCAGCTTCCCATGGATCTCACGGCGCTCCAGCCCAGGGCTGTCGCCGTCCACCAGGAACGCGGAGATGCCCCGGGTCCCGGCTCCCGGATCGGTGGAGGCGAAGACCACGATGAGATCGGCCACACCCCCGTTGGTGATCCACATCTTGGTCCCGTCCAGCAGGTAGTCGTCACCGTCGCGACGGGCCCTGGTGCGCATCGCCCCGGCGTCGCTGCCGGCGTCCGGCTCGCTGAGGGCATAGGCGGCGAGCTGGCGGCCGGCCGCCAGCTCGGGCAGGTAGGTCCGCTTCTGCTGCTCGCTGCCCCCGATCAGGATCGGGTAGCCCCCCAGAGCCTGTACCGCCAGCAGCAGGGCTGAGGTGGCGCACACCGTGGCCACCTCCTCGATCACCAGGGAAAGGGTCAGCGCCGAGCCCGAGAGGCCGCCGTACGCAGGGGGAAATGCGATCGCGAACACGTCCTGCTCCCGGAACAGCTGGACCACGTCCCAGGGGTACTCACCACTGCGGTCGATCTCAGCCGCCCGCGCGGCGATCCGGCCCCTGGCCAGGTCTCTCACGCTCGCCTGGATCGCCTGACGCTCCTCCTTGACCTCAACCACCATCAACCCACCTCCGCTAAGCCGACTGCAACCTCGGGCCCGGCTGATTCTAACCCTGCCCCGCGGCCAGCCCACCAGCCGGGGCCGGCTCGGTTGACCTCAGGCGACCTCCACCACAGCGGCCTCGCCCTGGGCCAGGCCGGAGCAGATGGTGGCCGCCCCCACACCTCCACCACGGCGGCGCAGCTCCAGCACGCAGGCGGACAGGATGCGCGCCCCCGACGCCCCGATGGGATGGCCGATGGCGATCGCGCCCCCATTGGGGTTGACCCGGTCCAGGTCCACCTCCAGCATCCTGGCACTGGTGAGGACCACGGAGGCGAATGCCTCGTTGATCTCGATCACGTCCAGGTCCTGGGTGGTGAGCGCGCCCTTGGTCTTGTCCAGGGCGTGCTCGAGGGCCAGGGCCGGGACGGTCGCCAGGTAGGGGTGATCGGCGGCCGACTCCCCGTAGCCGAGCCAGGTTGCCATAGGCTCGATGCCAAGGCTCCGGGCGCGCCCCCGACTCATCAGCACCAGCACCGCCGCCCCGTCGTTGATCCCAGGGGCGTTGCCCGCGGTCACGCTCCCCTCCTGACCCCCAAACACCGGCTTGAGCGCAGCCAGCTTCTCCAAGGTGGTGTCGGGGCGAGGCTGCTCATCACGGTCGACCAGGACCGGCTGGGGCCGGCCGGGGACCTCGACGGGCGCGATCTCCTCGGCGATCAGGCCGGCTGACCGAGCCCGCTCGTAGCGCTGCTGGGAGAGCAGGGCGTACTCGTCCTGAGCGGCCCGGGTGACCCCCAGCTCGGCCGCCACGGAGCTGCCGTGCTCGCCCATGTGGACCTCGTCCACCGGGCAGGTGAGGCCGTCCCAGATCATCGAGTCATACATGGTCAGGTTGCCCATCGCGACTCCCTGGCGCGTTCCCCGGAGCAGCATGGGGGCCTGCGACATCGACTCCATCCCGCCCGCCACCACCACCTCGGCCTCACCGGCGCGGATGAGCACCGCAGCCAGGTTGACCGCCTTGAGGGAGGAGGCGCAGACCTTGTTGACCGAGAGCGCCGGCACGCGGGAGGGCAATCCCGCGCGCAGGGCGGCCTGGCGGGCCGGCACCTGCCCCAGGCCGGCCGTGATCACGGTTCCGAGGATGACCTGGTCCACCTGCTCGCCGGGGATCCCCGCCCGCTCCAGGGCGGCCCTGATGACATGGGCACCAAGGTCGGCCGCCCCCATCGAACTGAGCCCTCCCCGGAGCCGTCCGAAGGGAGTGCGAGCCAGCGAGACCATCACCGGATCGAGATCATTCATCCGAATATCGTACGCCCACCACCGGCCCGAGCCGGAACGCCGATCAGGCCTGAGCGGGGTCGTCGATGAGACGGGACACCGAGCCCCCGAGCCCGAGCAGGTGGGACGCGATCACCAGCCGCTGGATCTCAGAGGTGCCCTCGCCAATCTCGTTGACCTTGACGTCGCGATAGTAGCGGGCCACCGGCAGGTCCTCGATGAAACCGGTGCCGCCGTGGATCTGGACCGCCTGATTGGCGCACCAGGTCGCGGTCTCCGAGGCCTGCAGCTTGGCCATCGCCGCGAACCTGCCGGCTGGTTTGCCCTGGTCGATCAGGGTCCCCGCCCGCCACACCATCAGGCGCGAGAGCTCGATCTGGGTCGCCATGTCGGCCAGCTTCAGCTGGGTCGCCTGAAAGCGGCTGAGGGTCCGGCCGAACTGGCGACGCTGCTGGGAGTAGCCGACGCTGGCATCCAGGCAGGCCTGGGCCACCCCGACCGACAGCGCCGCGATCGCCACCCTGCCCGCCTCCAGGACCTTGAGGAACTGGCCGAACCCCCCGCCCTCGCGGCCCACCAGGTTGGCTGTGGGCACCCGGCAGGACTCAAAGCTGAGCTCTCGGGTGTCGCTGGCATGCCAGCCCAGCTTGCGGTAGGGAGGCGCCTGGTGGTAGCCGGGAGTACCCTTCTCGACCAGGATCGCGCTGATCTTGGGCGGGCCCGCAGCGGGCCCGGTCACAGCGGTGATCGTCACCCCCCGGCTGATCTCGGTGCCGGCGTTGGTGATGAAGGACTTGGTGCCGTCGATCACGTACTCCTCGCCGTCTCGGACGGCCCTGGTCCTGGTCCCGCCGGCGTCCGAACCGGCCTCCGGCTCGGTCAGGCCGAACGCCCAGAGCCCGCGGCCGGCGCAGAGCTCCGGCAGGTGGCGTTCGCGTTGCTGGTCGCTGCCGAAGTGAAAGATCGGGGCGATCCCCAGCGAGACCCCAGCCTCCAGGGTGATCCCCACGGAGGCGTCGGCCCGCGAGATCTCCTCCAGGGCCACCAGGTAGCTGACGAAGTCGGCCCCGGCCCCTCCCACCGACTCCGGGTAGGGCAGGCCGAAGAGGCCCAGCTCCCCCATCTGGGCGACCACGGGGTAGGGGAACTCCTGCCTGCGATCGAACTCGGCCGCCCGAGGCGCCACCACCTGGTCTGCGAACTCCCGGCAGGTCTGCCGGATCGCCTCCTGATCGGCGGTCAGGTCGAAGCTGAGTCCCACTCTGCGCTAGCCCGTCGCCGGGGCCACGCCCATCCGGTCGCGGACCAGGTCCACTATCTGCTCGATGGTGTCGGCGACCTCCACCCCCGCCGCCTGCAGGGCCTTGACCTTGGAGGCGGCGCTGCCGGTGTTGCCGCTGATGATGGCGCCGGCGTGGCCCATGCGCTTGCCGGGAGGGGCCGTCCGGCCGCTGATGAAGCCCACCACCGGCTTGGGATAGCCGCGGCCGATCAGCTCGGCCGCCCTCTCCTCGTCGGCGCCACCGATCTCCCCCGCCATCACCACCAGCTCCGTCTCGGGGTCGTCGGCGAAGAGCTCGAGGACATCGGAGAAGCTGAGGCCGAGGACCGGATCCCCGCCGATCCCGACCGCGGTCGACTGCCCGTAGCCGGCCAGGGCGAGCGCCTGCATCATCTCGTAGGTCAGGGTGCCCGAGCGGGAGACCAGCCCCAGGTGGCCGGGATAGCCGTTCTGGTTGGGGATGATCCCAACCTTCGCCCGCTCCCCCGGCGACATCAGGCCCGGGCAGTTCGGCCCCACCAGCCGCGTCCCCCGGCGACCGATCATCGCCTTGGCCCGGATCATGTCGTTGACCGGGACCAGTTCGGTGATGCAGACCACCAGTTCCACCCCCGCGGCGGAGCTCTCCATGATGGCGTCGGCCGCGAATGGCGGGGGAACGAAGACCGCGGCCACGTTGGCCCCGGTGGCCCCCACCGCCTCCGCCACCGAGTCGAAGACGGGCAGGCCCAGATGCTGGCCGCCCCCCTTTCCGGGCGAGACCCCGGCCACCACCCGAGTGCCGAACTCCAGCATCTGCTGGGTGTGGAAGGTGCCCTCGCTACCGGTCATGCCCTG
>JAKAWF010000325.1 GCA_021817025.1 bacterium | reverse complement strand
CTGGCAGCTTCCCATCCCGGAACCACCGGTATGCGGTCACTGGGTGAATCCCCTGTAGCCTCGCCCACTCCTTCAAGTTCATCTCTGCTCACTATACCGCATCGTACGAGCAACTGTTCGCAACCCCTCCGCCTGGGTCACGAATGAGCGCCGCAGCCCACTAGGTACCCTGGGGCGGGAGACCAAGAACACCGTCCGGTTCGCCGAGGACGAGGCGGGCAGCCATCCGATCATCCCGGCTACCCCGTGGTGGGCATCCTCTACGTCCAGAAGGCCGCCCACGTTCAGCTCGGAGTGCCCCAGAGGATCGCCGTCACCATCGAGGGAAGGGGGTGGGACCAGTTCGGCCAGCGGAGGACTCCCGGGAGAGTTGGGTCGGACGAATAGTATGGCCATAGGCGTTGGCTGTCGCGTATAGTAATTCCCGTGGCTCCGTAACACACGCGTTTTGCTGGGTTGAGAGTTGATGGGGGTGGAGCGGTTAGCCGTGGTATAGTAATTCCATGAACATAGCTCAGCCCTCCTCGCCATCCGGGCTTTCCGGTCGCTCTCCATACACTCCGACATTCGGGAGCCAGCCGTCGAAGCTGGCTGGCCGGGACGAGGTGATCGAGGACCTTATCGGGGGCTTGCTCGCGGGCCCTGCCGACTCCGGGTTCGGGCGGATGCTCATAGGTGAGCGTGGCATGGGGAAGACCGTGCTCCTGGACGCTGTGGGCAAACGGATGAGGGATGAGGGGTGGTTGCAGGTTGACGTTCAGATCAGGGATCGACAAGATCCATTGGTCGGGCTCTTCATGGCGGTCAAGGACGAAGCCGAGAGGGCAACTGGGGACGCGAAGCTCAAGTCCCTGTGGGGCGGGTTAGAGAAGGAGTTGACCTTCTCGGCTGGTATTCCGATGGTAGTTCAGGTCAGTGCCTCAGTGAGGTCCAGTGGCAGGGGGGAGGCTGAAGGAGACCCTGTGGGGATGTTGGATCGGCTCTTGCATTCAGTGGGGCGTCGAGCCAAGAGTGCTGGGAAGGGAATGCTGATCACCCTCGACGAAATGCAGATCATCGCTCCCGAAGATCTCCAGTCCATCGGCGCCAGCTTCCAACTGGTGGCCAAGCGGCACGGCTTGCCCATTGGAGTCTTGGCCGCCGGCTTGCCAGTTCTGC
Source organism: bacterium (assembly GCA_021817025.1). The sequence goes on along the minus strand of JAKAWF010000325.1, from coordinate 3,141 downwards.
CGGAGTTGCTCGCGGGTTGCCACGCGACATTCTTTGAACGGCTGGAGGTCGCCGATATCGGTCCGCTGGGGCATGACTCCGCGCGGGTGGCGCTGCTTGAGCCGGCGATGAGCCGGGGAGTGGCGCTGGAGCCAGAGGCCGTGGACGAGCTGGTCCGTCGCAGTGGTGGTTATCCATACTTGGTGCAGCTGTATGGTTGGGCGGCATGGCACGTTGCCGGGGATGAGTCGCCTGGTGGCACCACGATCACAGTCGCTCATGCGCGCAACTGCGGGGAACTGGTTAGGAGCAAGTACGAGAACTTGGTGTCCCAGCGGTGGGCTACTTTCTCAACTATGGAACAGCGATATCTCGTGGCCATGGGAGAGCTTGGCGAGGGCCAGGATGTCTCCGTGGACAGTGTCGCTGTAGCTGAACGGCTGGGTAAGACAGTCCAGGAAGTCTCGTACTTGCGGGATGCGCTCATCAACAAGCATCACATTATTCGGGCGAATGGGATGGGGAAAGTCGCTCCTGTCCTGCCGGGAGTTCTGGCATGGGGTATGGAGCATGGGGACCACGATTTGTCCGCTCCGGTGAAGCCCGGTCGGCGTCCCAAGTCTAGGCCGCATACATTCCCGTCAGACCACTAAGCCTCAATCCACCGACCAAGGGCAGCGGCAGGCTGCAGTAGCACTGGTGAGCGGGCGAAGGCTGGGGAACGGCCGGCCGGGCGGTCACTGGGCGGTCATAACTGGGGCAGGAAGGAGGTCGTGGGCCCAGAACTGCCTGAAAGTGGGCACGCCGTGGAGATTTCGGGCATGCAGACGCCGGTGGGAGGTCCGCGAGGGGTGTGCGGGAGTCGGCGCTCAGGTGGCGGCGCGGATCTGTCCTAGGGCGTTAAGAAAAAGCTGCTGCCAGGGCCAGCGTTGGGGCAGATGCAGGGTCTCTCGGCGAGCGGAGCGGGTGCGTTGCCGGGGGACGGAGAACAGGCAGAGGCGAAGTCGACCGGTGGTGGTGCGGGCTGGCAGTTGCTCAGGCAGGCCGATGTCCACCACCCAGCGGGCCAGGTTGTGGGCCATGGTTGACAAGGCCAGCCAAGCAGCGTTCGCGGCAAATCGCCCCGAAGGCAGATGGGCCAATTCTGCGCCTTCCTTGAGATCGCGAATGACGGCCTCCATCTCCGCGTGGCGGCGGTGGTCCGCCTCCAGCTCCAAAGTGGTGCCCTCCCGGTCGGTGACCAGGGCGTGGTAGCGGAACTCGGTGAAAACCGCCAGCTGGCTCCCCGGAGTGGGCCGTACCCGACGCACAATCAGGCGCAGCCGCATTCCCTTCTTGCCGAAGGCGGTGTAGGGAACCTCGGCCACATCGGCGCCGGAGATGGGTTGTCCCTGCTCGTCCTCGCCGAAGGTGCCCGAACTGGACCAGTAGGGGATTGGCACCCAGGCCTCCTCTGGGATGGCTGCAATCGCACGCTGGACCGCGCCACCCCGGTGATTTTGGCGAGGTCGTCGCCCCGAAGGTGCAGTTCCTGGCCTGGGTCGAACAGGAAGTTGATGCCGCCCACGCTGTATAGCACTGCTGCCGCCCAGACCCGGAGGTCCCCACGAGCCAAGGGGAGGGGCGCTTGCGTGCCAGCTGCCCGAGCAAGCGCCCGCACAGCTCGGCATACTCGGCGTCGAGGTGGTCGTTGCACCCCTGGTCGATCAGGGCTGCTATCGCGGCCACATCCTCACGAAGTGCCCTCGGCACTCTTGAGAGCCCCGAGCCGGCTCCTGGACCAGCAAGTCGGGCCGGTCGTTTCTCTCATTGGCCCCATGATCGCATTACTGCCCTGGGGCGCCGGGGCTCGTCCCGCGACGCATATGTCGTTCCCATCCTTCTCATCCGCCTGCACCGGGTAGAACCGACATCTGCTCACTCTGGCACAGCCCGGCCAGGACCTGCAGCACCTGCAGTCCCAGATGCAGAGTATCGCGGGGTCCGACCCTGCTGTCGAGAACCAGGTCCACGAGGGGATCCCCCGACCGAGAGGGGCCGAGCTGTTCCAGGAGCTCGACGTCCCCGGGCTGCTCCAAGAGGTGGTGCTGGGCGAATGCCCGCAGTGCTGCCTCGGCCAGCATCCGGCCATCCACGCCGAGCCGCGGTCCGGAGAGCCGCCGCGCCAGCATCTCAAGGACCGGCTCCAGCGGGTCGTCCCCGATCAGGGTCCAGACGGCGTCGACCAGGGCGCAGCAGCCTAGCAGGAAGACCGGTCCGTCTTCGTCCTCGAAGCCGGGCACGTGGGCCATCCGTCTGAAGCCATCTTCCTCAGCTTCAGTCTCAGCTTCTTGGGCGTCGGCCAGCTCCGCCTCAGCGAGAGGGCGCACCGCCTCGCAGAGGCTTTGGACCGCCGGGTCGTCAACGTTGCGCCCGTCGACAGTGACTGACCGGATAAGGACCTCCATGGCCACCGACCACTGGGCTGGGTCAGACGCGATCACGGAGGCGTCTGGAACCGCCGCGTCCTGGAGGCGCGGCGCCTTCGCCGCCGCACGCAGGACCGAGGAGGCAAAGCGGTCCCCGAGTGAGTCATCTGGCCAGCGGGTCGGGCGGGCAGGGGTTGCTCCAGGCGCGGTGCTCCATGCTTCCCTGACCACCGCCAGCCGTTCCTGCTTGGACCGGAGCAGACCCGCCAGCCCTTGCATCGCGCCGATACCGGCCGCCCTCATCTCGGTCTGTCGCTTGGTCCTGCGCTGCTTCCTGCGGTTGCTCGCCCGTCCCATCACTCCTCCTGGGTGTTACCGGCCCGGCAGCAGGGACTGTAACGGCGGCTGCCGATCGAGGTCCCAGGCCGGGACGCCGACAAGGAGCGTGTCACCCGCCATCTCACCGACGCGCAGGGCGGCCACCCCGGCCCCTGGTTCGCCAGGGAGAGAGCTGAGCATTGACTGCGGCGAGGTCGAACTTGTCCGGCTCAAACCCGTCTCCCGGCGACTCAAGCAGCTCCGCTGAAGCCGAGGGGTGCGGATCTCCCAGGGCTGCGAGGATGTCACCGTAACCGTTGCCACACAGTGAACTCTAGTAAGCCCACTGCTAGTGGCACCCCTTCTCGGGGTTCCTCTCCCGTTGCCGGGATCGGTTCTGGCCTCACCGTGGAACGCGCACCGCCGAGGCAGTGGT
>JAKAWF010000324.1:2684-4349 GCA_021817025.1 bacterium | reverse complement strand
GATCTGTCCGGGGGATGGCCACTTCATCGAGCCCACCGTCTTCGGCGGGGTCGCCCCCCAAGCCCGGATCGCCCAGGAGGAGATCTTCGGGCCGGTGCTGGCCGTGATCCGGGCGCGCGACTTCGAGGATGGAATCCGAATCGCCAACGGCACCGATTACGGCCTGACCGGCTCCTACTTCAGCCGGGATCCGCAGAGGATCGCCTACGCCAAGGACCGCATCCATGTCGGCAACCTCTACGTGAACCGTCGCTCGACCGGCGCCTTCATGGGGGTCCATCCATTCGGTGGGTTCAACATGAGCGGCACCGACACCAAGGCCGGGGGGCCAGACTACCTCCTCTTCTACCTGCAAGGGCAGAGTGTGGCCGAACAGCTCTGAGCACCTCATCACAGGTTCGCCGGGCGGGGGGCTGCCCTGGGGGAGCTCTTCAAGGAGGACAGATGACGCCGGTTGAGCGGGTTGGCGCGCCGATGCTCTCGCCCGGGCGCGATCGGGGTCACCACAACTGCGTCCGGGCCCACGAGAGCAATTCGGTTGTCGTCGTGGCTGAGATCAGGAGCCTGACCGGCGCCGGATCCGTCGGAGTGCAGGCTGGCGTGCGGTTCGGACAAGATTGCGGCTCGGAGCTTCGCGGCCCGATGGCCGCCGAGGATCGCTGGGAGGGTGGGGGGTGACCATGGCAGTTCGCTCGGAAGGTGCGGACATCTGCATCGTGGGCGCTGGGGTGATGGGGACCTCGATCGCCTACCAGCTGGCCACCAGGAAGGCGGGCCGGATCGTAGTCTGCGACCAGGGGTCGGTGGGCGAGGGGATGAGTGGGCGGTCCTCGGCGCTGATCCGCATGCACTACACCTTCCGGGAGGAGGTGAAGCTGGCCGTCCTCAGCCTGCGGATGTTCCGTGACTGGGTCCAGATCACCGGTGGCCAGCCCGTGTTTCATCCGGCCCCCTTCGTCCGCATCGTCCATCCCGACGAAACCGGGAGGCTCAGCCAGAACGTCGCCATGCAGCGCGAATGCGGGGCTCATGTCGAACTGATCGATCGCCCCACTCTGGCCGGGATCGCGCCCGGCTGGGCGGTCGAGGATGTGACCGTCGCCGCCTACGAGCCCGAGTCCGGATACGGGAGCGGGGGCCAGGTCGCCGCCGACCTTCTCACCAGGGCCCGGGAGCTCGGGGTCGTCTACCGTGCGGGCACCAGGGTGCTCGGACTGCGGCGGAGCGGAGACCAGGTCACCGGGGTGGACACCTCCAAGGGGCCGATCCATGCCTCCTTGGTGATCTGCGCCACGGGGGTGTGGAGCAAGCCGCTGTTGCAGGCGGCTGGGTGGGACCCGCCGATCGAGACCGAATTCCACCACGTGGCACTGGTGCGTCGCCCCGGGCGGGAGCCGGGGGACGGCCTCGCCTGCATCGACTCGGTCACGAGGACATACTTCCGGCCGGACGTGCCCGGGACCACCCTGGTCGGAAGCTTCTACGGGCCGCGCGGCGCCGACCCGGACAACTTCCCTCAGCGGGCTGCGGAGGCCGACCTGGCGGAGCTGGTCCAGGCCGCCAGCCGGCGGGTGCCGGGGCTGGCGGAGGGCGGGATCGCGGGCAGCGTCACGGGTGTCTACGACATGACACCCGACACCAGGCCCCTGATCGGGCCCGTGCCCG
>JAKAWF010000324.1:0-2674 GCA_021817025.1 bacterium | reverse complement strand
GTTGAGACGTGTGTCTTCCGCTGCCGGGATGCGTGGTGGTGATGGGGTTCTCTGGGATGGGCTTCAAGATCTCCCCGGCGGTGGGGGTGGCGGTGGCGGAGATGGTCTCCGACGGGGTGGCTTCCAGCGTGGACCTGCGCGCCTTCAGGCCCGAGCGCTTCGCGGAAGGCAGCCCGATCCAGCCCGAGGGAGAGTACCGGGACGACCTCAACACCGCCCGCTGAGGGGCCCGGGCGAACGATGGTTGGGGATTGCCAGCAGCTTCCCCGCCACCAGCTTCTCCTGCGGCTGATCCCCGAACCGGGCCCGTTCGGGAGTCAGCGGGCGGGCAGAGTCCTGCCCAACGAGTCGTCCAAGGCCGCCGTCCACGTCGCGACCGATCACCTGGGAAGCCCGCCTACCAGGGTCTCCCGGAATGGACAGCCCTGCGGGCTGACCATTGCGAAGAACGCGTCCATGACTGTCTGATTGCCCTCCAGGGCACCGACGGTCCCCGCGAACCGGACCCGGTCCCTCCTCCAGCACATGGACTCGGCCGGCAAGTTCGAGAAAGGCGATGCTCCGCGGTGCCACCGGGAGCGACGATCCCTGCTGGCGGATTCCCACCAGATGGGTGAGTGGCGTCCAGCAGGGACTCAGTTTGATGGGCGCTTGGCGGAGGCCGAGGGGGCGAGCCTGGTAGGGGGTTCGCCGCGGCCGGACTGGCGGGAGCCGGCAGCTTGGTGTCATCGACGGGGCCGGTCCCCGCTCCACCCGGGCTGGTCCGTCTCGAAGCTGACCGATCCCCGATTGGGTGCTCGCGAAGCCTGTGCCGCCATGGCGCGATAGTTGCTGCCACTTGACATCACCTAGCATGGCAGGTACAGTCATTAGGTAGTAACATCCTAACGGTAGGGGCTGCCATGAAGATCCTGGGATCTGGTAAGTGGTGGGCGATGGGTGCGGTCATGCTCGCCGTCCTCGCCGTGGGCCTGGACGGGACGGTCCTCAGCGTGGCGCTGCCAACCCTGGCCAACAAGCTGCATGCCACGGAGTCGGACCTTCAGTGGTTCTCTTCGGGCTACCTCCTGGTGCTGGCTGCGGCCATGCTTCCGTCGGGACTCCTGGGCGACCGGATCGGGCGCAAGAAGGTGATGGTGGGAGCGCTCCTGCTTTTCGCCGTCGCCTCGGCGGGCTGCGCCCTTTCCCGCATCCCCGGAGAGTTCATCGCCGCCCGCCTGTGCCTCGGTCTCGCTGGGGCACCACTGCTCGTGATGGCGGTCTCGGCGCTGGCGGTGCTGTTCACGGATGAGGAGCGTCCCCGGGCGGTGGGAATCTGGGGCGCTGTCAACTTCATCTCCCTTCCGATCGGCCCGATACTGGGGGGCTGGCTGCTCACCCATGCCTGGTGGGGGTGGGTGTTCCTGATGAATGTTCCGGTCGCGCTGGTCGGACTCCTCGCGGTGGTGCTACTGGTGCCAGAAACGCAAGCGGCCGAGCGCCCGCGCCTAGATCCGGTCGGAGTGTTGGCCTCGAGCTGCGGACTGGTCGGCCTCACCTACGGGTTGATCGAGGCAGGCCAGACCGGCTGGAGCAGCGTCGGCGCGGTCGGGCCGATACTGGCGGGTCTGGCGATCCTTTTCGCCTTCGTGCTCTGGGAGCTGGCCCTCGGTCGTCGGCCCGGCGGACAGCCGCTCATCGACCTCAACCTCTTCCGCTCTCCCAGCTTCACCTGGGGCCTCGCCCTGATGACCCTGTCGGTGGTGACCATGGTCGGGGCGCTCTTCACTCTTCCCCAGTACTTCCAGGGAATCGCTGGGGTCGACCCGATGGGAAGCGGCTTTCGCCTCCTCCCGCTGATCGGCGGTCTGGTGATCGGGGCGGTACCGGGCGCCCGGGCCATGAGGCGGCTCGGCCCCAAAGTGATGACCGCGATCGGGTTCTCTCTGCTCGGCAGCGGCCTGGTGCTCGGCTCCGCCACCGGGGTCGGCTCCGGCGCCGGCTTCGTGGCCACGTGGATGGCGGTGATGGGCCTCGGCTTGGGTCTGGTGTTCGTCGCCACCGCAGGCGCGGCGCTTGGGCAGCTCTCGCCGGAGCGCAGCGGCGTGTCAGGCGGGGTCTTCATGGCCGTACAGAAGACCGGTGCCCCCTTCGGTGCCGCTGTCTTCGGGAGCATCGTCAGCTCAGGGTATGTGGGAGGGCTGCACCTCGGACATCTGCCTGCCTCGGCAGCAACCGCCGTCCGGGCCAGCCTCTTCGGCGGGATCACAGTGGCCAATTCTGTGGGCTCGACCCCGCTGTTGCGGGCGGTCGAGACCGCCTTCGTGCATGGGATGGACGCGGCCCTGCTCGCATCGGCCGGTCTTGCTTGGGCGGGCGTCGTGTTGGCACTGATCTTCATGCCGCCGCGGACGCCTCCCGCCGCAGCGGGGGACGCTCGGCCCAAGCCAGCCGCTTCCCAAGACATCGACCTCGCGAGCGCAGCTTCAAGTGCGTAGCTAGTATCTCGTCTATGACGGCACTGGATCAGGCCGGGGCGGTCGAGCTCGGGCTACGCGAGCGCAAGAAGGCGCGGACGCGGGTCTCAATCCAGCAGCACGCGATGCGGCTGTTTCGCGCCCAGGGTTACCAGGCGACTACCGTGGAGCAGATCGCCGCCGCCGCAGAGGTCTAGCCGAGCACGTTCTTTCGCTAC
>JAKAWF010000323.1 GCA_021817025.1 bacterium | reverse complement strand
AGATGCTTATGCGCACAGTGCCTCGATCGCCGCCGCCAAGGCGTGGGGCGGAAGGATGGTCGCCCTCTCCGTCGCCGGGTCGACGCGGCCTTCGACGAGATCCAAGAAGTGATCGAGCTGTAGCGCAAGGGGTTCCCCCGCGTGGCGTACGAACGGCACGTCGACGGTCGTGGCGGCTCGATAGATCAAGGTTCCGTTAGCAACTTGCTCTTGGGAAATGTTCCGGTAGGTGGTCAAAGTCTGGCGGAGCAGATCCAATTCAAGAAGCGTGGAGTGGGTGGCCAACTGGACCAATCGGACCTTGCGCTGCCATTGGCGGCTGCACATGGTATTCACGATCGAGCAGTCTAGCCGGAAGGTAGCCTCGACTGCCTCAAGAGCCGCCATTGGCCCAGATGGGGCAGTCAGGGCTGTCAGGCGGTCGTAGGAGACTCCTGGAAAGTAGGTTAGCACCAGGTCTAGATCATGGATGAGCAGATCCCATAGGGCACTCGACGATACATGACTTGCCGGGGGCGACTGACGCTGTGTACGCACGTGGAGGATTGGTTCATGGACTAGCGTCTTGGACGTGGCAACAACCGGATTGAACCGTTCGACAAAGCCACACATCAAAGGAACATCAAGGGTCTGCGAGAGCTGGACTAGCTCAGCGGCCTCTGCCCAAGAATCGGCCAGAGGCTTCTCCACAAGAACCGGAATACCTCTACTGAGTAACTGTGAGGCAACCTCGAAGTGACTCTCCGTCGAAGTCGCTACAATTGCTGCGTCTACACCCGCCAGTGCGTCGAGCGATGGACTAATGCCGATGTTCGTGCCGGCTACGGTTGCTTGAGCGATCGCTAGGTTCAGGTCAACTGCCCGAGCGACCACGCACCTGGAGCAGGCCTCGGCCACTCTCAGGTGGTTGGCTCCCATCGAGCCTAGGCCGACAAGTCCCAGCCGAATCATAGTGGTGATCCTGAGGGCCGTGGGGCCGGTCCTGGGGCGATGGTGCGGCCACGGGACCGCTGGACGGCTGAACTCGAGATCGCGGGTGGCGAGCGCCGGGGCTCAGCGCCTGACAAGGCCGGTGGGGGCTTCATGTAAGGTATCGGGCAGGTGAAACTGGACACAACTGGCCAAGTATCGCCTCTAGGGGACGCTACCTGGTGACATGTGGGTAACGACTACTTCCCCTGGGGCAATGCCCGGTGTTGGCGGGGCGCCAGTCTGTCCTTTTGCAGACCTGGCGGGATTGCGGAAAGCTATGGGTCCACTACCCAGCCGGGGGGGCCCGCTGCGCTGTACCATGCCAGATAGTGCGCGGTCGCCTCGCGCTGAGAGGGTCTCATGGAAGTTGACTCAATGAGGAACCGCGCCTATGAGCGTGGAGTTGTCTTGACTGTCTGGGAAGTGATGAGAGGCCGAACTTCGGGGGCAGCGTAGGTCTGGAATTCTCGGACTGGTTGGGTGAATTGATGGATCCAGTCGTGGCCGTAGACGACCTTGGCCCTGGGGGGCAGACCGGGACGCGTCGGACGACGATGTGGCGGCTTTGAGATATAGGGACGATGGCGTCTGCGATGGCGACTAACGGAGCCTCTGTGCGAGGTCACGCTGGGTGGGCTGAACCACCGGGATAGAGCCAGACAGCCGCGCCATCGATGAGTCGCGACTTCCGCTGCAGGATCGTGCCTAGAAGCCGTACTTCGCCACTGAACCTCCGACTTGGCATGACCACGACCGCGGCGACATGCCAGGCTCGAAGCTGGGCGCGAAGGATCCCGTTTGTGGCGTGGCGAGGCAACGGACCACCGTTGGAGAGGCTATGGAAGAGCCTCTCCAACGGTGATGGATAGTTTAACGGCGTGGTGATCCCGCCTGGTCCAGGGTGGAGCAGGAAGCCGAACGGTTGGACGAATCGGAAGTCGGACTCCGCCTGCCAGAACATGGCCAGTCCATGGTTCGCGCGCGTGCCTATCGGCAGGGTAATGATCACGCTCCCCTGGGGTAGGGACCGCAATTGCCGTGAGGCGAGCACCGGGGGCAGGGTCACTGGGAACCCGGCGATGCCCTGCACTATCCCCAGGCTAGGGACCAAGGGGACGAACAAGATGGCGAAGGCCAGGGCGCGTGCCGCCGGTCTGAGCTTGGGAACCAGTCGGTCCCAGCCCGCTGCCAGCAGGCAGGCCACACCGATCACCACGAAGATCAGGACCCGACTGGGCACGGCCTTGGCGTAGATGGGGAGATGGAGGAGCACCAGCCACGGCAGCGGGATGCTCAGCCGGTGGCCACCGATGTGGAGCGAGGGGCCGAGCGAGAGCAGCGCCGCCAACCCGGCGCACCAGCTACCGAAGGCCACCAGTGGATCGCGTCGCAGCCGGGTTGCCACCCAGATCGCCAGGGCGACCAGAGGGAGACCGAGGTAACCATCCGTCTCCAGGAAGATTCCTGTGAAGTGGTTGCTTATCGCACTGGCCACTCCGGGCACCAGCAGCTGAGAGCTCCCAGGGACTATGAATGACAGCAGATCGGCAACGTACTGACTAGGAGCGGTGAGGGACGGCCGGTTGAGCGCGGCGGAGCCGGCGATCAGATCCAACAGTGGATAGGCCATCAGTGCCACCGTGACGACCGCCGCGGCCACGGCGGCGACGAGGCCCTGTCTCACCAGCCAGCCGAGGTGGCGCCAACCCCCGCGGAGGCAGTAGACCGCGCCCAGTAGCACCAACATGAGCAGGGTCGTGGCCAACAACTCCTTGCTGAACCAGAACTGCAGCACCACCCAGCTTCCGGCGGCCATTCCCCATCGGACCAGGTGCTGCTGGTGACGTACCGCCCGCAGCGTTCTTTCCCCGACCCACCAACCCAGCGGCAGGGTGGCGGTAGTCACCCAGGTCAGGTGGCCCGCCGAAAGTTCGGAGAGGGTGAAGGGGCTGAAGCCGACCAATAGGCCACCGACCCAGGCGGAGGAGGCGTGGGACACTCGAGAGCGGAGAACACCAGCGGTGCCCGCGCTGGCGCAGGCCAGCAGCAGGACGTAGATGAGGTTGATTCCCACGGCTCCTCCCACCAGGGTTAGCAGAGGCCAGGAGAGGAAGGCCAAGACCAAGTTCGCGTTGTTCCAGAGCAGGTTGACGGCGTGGGGATAGGTGGTCGCGTCGGTCACAAAGAGGTTCCGCCCATGGGTCAGGGCGAAGGGGAACCAGCGGAGGAACCACAGGTGCATGGCGGTGTCTTCGCCATACCCGAGCAAACGCGGCTCGTGGCCAAGCCACAACGGCAGTGTGACCAGGAAGCTGATCGCCAAGAAGCTCGCGGGCATTCCTACGGGCCACCACCAGTTCCCGCCAGCAGGTTTGCTCAACGACTCACCTCCAGCGCCATCGGAGCGAGGTCGACGCCCCCGCTGAGTGCTGGTGCACAGGCCACCGCGCTAGCGGCACGCTCGGCGGAAGCGGGCCACGGTGCTGACTGCGATCCTGGAAGTGCGATACGCGGGGTGAACGAGGCAGAGCGATAGAGGGGTGGAGCCTAGGCTCGATGGTTCAACCGGCCGCCCCGCGGCATTCCCTCTTACCGTCCTCCTCGCAGATGGACGAGGGGCTGTGGCAAGACCTCGTAGGAGCTCGGTTGGCCCGTGGGCTAGGGTGGCTTGGTGGTACATATGCGGTGGCCCGCCCTACTTGGTTGCAGTCTCACGGGTAGACTACAAGGCCATGAGTGAGTTGTTGGTCGACGCTGAGCTTCTACATCGACGTGCCCTGCAACTCAAGGAGCATCTTTGACTTCGCCGGTAAGGAGGCTCGCTCCGGGCAGCTAGAGCGCGAGCTGGGTGTCCAGGGCGCCTGGGACGATCCGGATTCGGCGCAGCGGGCTGCGCAGGAGTTGAATCGGCTCCAGGTGGAGATGAGGGACCTGGCCAGTCTGGAGGCTCGGTCCCGAGATCTGCTGGAGCTCGCGGAACTGGCGGACGACGATCCGGCCATCGGGGATCAGGTCGGGAGGGAGCTGTCATCCCTTGCCGATGAGATGGGGAAGCGCGAGCTGGAGTTGCTGTTTCAGGACCCCTACTCAGACTATCCAGCCCTGCTCAGCGTCCACGCTGGGGCCGGCGGGACAGACGCCCAAGACTGGGCTGACATGTTGCTGAGGATGTACCTGCGCTGGGCGGATCGGCGCGGCCTTCAGGCTGCCCTCATCGACCAGTCCGAGGGGGAGGAGGCTGGCCTGAAGAGCGCCACCGTTCGCTTGGAGGGCACGCACGCCTACGGGAGGCTGCGGGCGGAGAAGGGAGTCCATCGCCTGGTCCGGATCAGCCCCTTCGACTCCCAGCACCGCCGCCACACCGCCTTCGCCCTGGTGGA
>JAKAWF010000322.1 GCA_021817025.1 bacterium | reverse complement strand
CAGGAGGGGCTTCATGGAGCGTGGCCTCAACGATCGCTTCTACCTTCGCCGCTGGAATCGACGGCTTGCGCCCGCGGCCCTTACGCACCTCACCAAGCTTCGCCAGCCCTTCCTCGGTAAAGCGCGCCCGCCAGGCCATCACGCTAGTCGGAGACACGTCTATCGTTTCCGCTATCGCAGTGTTGGCCAGGCCCTCAGCAGCCAGCAGTAACGCCTTCGCTCGGATCACCTGCCGATGCGGTGTCGTCCGGGACTGCGCCAGTCTCCGAAGCACCTTCTCTTGGCCGCTGGTCAACGTCAAGGCAGTGGTGGCTGGCCTCATTCGCCCAGTCTATCACAAACCTCAGCTATTTACAATACACTACACTAGAACAGATCGGAACCACCGGCTCCGGCCTCCCCAGCAGGTAGCCCTGCAACGCATCACATCCGTGCTGGACCAGGAACTCCCGCTGAGCCTCCGTCTCCACCCCCTCGGCGACCACCGTGAGCCCAAGCCCGTGGGCGAGGCCGATGGTGGCCGCCACGATTGTCTCGGCAGCGGGACGGGCCCCGATCCCGCTCACGAAGGACTGGTCGACCTTGAGGATCTGGAACGGGAAGCGCTGGAGTGCGGTCAGGGACGAGTTCCCCGTCCCGAAGTCGTCGATCGCCAGCTTGACCCCGAGGGAGTGGAGCTCCTCCAACACCTTTGCCGCCGCCTCTGGGTCCGTGCTCAGGACGCTCTCGGTGACCTCGAGGTGAAGATGGGCAGGCGGGAGCCCACAGTTGGCGACCGCCTCCACCACGTGCGGGACCAGCTCTGGGTCCAGCAGTTGCGCGACCGAGAGGTTGACGGAGACACTCAGCTCAGCCGCGGCGGGATCGGCGGCCACCCATCCGGCCAGGGCTCGGCAGGCTTCGGCGAGAACCCAGTGGCCGATCTTCGAGATGCTGCCGGTCTCCTCAGCCAGAGGGATGAACTCCACTGGTGGCACCAGCCCTCGCTCGGGGTGCTCCCAGCGGACCAACGCCTCGGCGCCGCAGACCAGTCCGGAGGCGACGCACACGATGGGCTGAAAGTGGAGCCTCAACTCCCCTCGTTCGGCCGCGCCCGAGAGCTGCTCCGCCAACTCAATCCGTTCCACGAAGGCCCGGTCGTCCTCGGCCTGGAGGACATGGAGGCGACCACGGGCCTGGAGCTTGGCCTGGTGCAGAGCCACCGCGGCCCGGCGGAGCGCCTCCTCGAGAGCGTCGCAGTCCGAGCAAACGGCTGCCCCTGCGGTCACATCCACGTCCAAGTCGCGGCCGCCCACCCGGTAGTGCGAGCCCAGCCGGTCGATCACCCGGGCGACAGCAGCCTCGACGTTGCTGGCAGGGATCCGCGGCATCGCCACCGCGAAGGTGTCCCCGTCCAAGCGGGCCACCACGTCGCTGGGGCGGACAGCCCGGGCGAGCCGCTTGGCGAAGGCGCGCAGAACCTCGTCGCCAACAGCCAGGCCCTGGGAGTCGTTCACTTCCTTGAGCCGAGCGAGATTGAGGACAGCAATCGCCCCGTGGACACCTTCGCGATGTGCCGCAAGCCCACCCATCTTCTCCGTGAGGCCCCGCCTGTTGAGGAGGCCGGTGAGCTCGTCGTGCTGGGCCTGGCGGATCAGCTCAGCCTCCACAACCTTCCGCTTGGTGATGTCCTGGAAGATCCCCAGCACCGCGACCGTCCGGCCACCAGGGTCGCGGAGGGGCACGGTGGAGATGGAGACGTCGATCAGGCGGCCATCCCGGTGGCGCCGCTGGGTCTCGTGGTCCAGCACGTGGGCGCCGTCCAACGTGCGAGTCCGGATCTCGTCATGCTCCACCTCGGAGACCCGATCAAGGGTGGGGAGGCGATGTCCAATCACCTCTTGAGCGCTCCATCCGAAGACCCCTTCGGAGGCGGGGTTCCACAGCATCGCGACCCCGGCCGGGTCGACGACGGTCAGAGCCACCGGGGACTGAGCCACCACAGCTCTCAGGAGTTCGTGCTCCGAGAGGTTCGGGCCGAGTACCGCCGGCCGAAGGGATGTATTCTGCCGCCCGTTGGCCTCGGGCCTGGCGCGAGCGACCATGGGTTGGAGACTACTCGGCTCGCTTTGGAACCCGACGCCACGCGACCGGCTTGTGACAGCTCCGTCAGTTGAACGTGGTGGCCGCCCCTTCCGCGTGCGCTGGGGGGGGCACGCAATCTACCCTTGGAGGTCGCTGTTCGTGTGGCAATACGCGCTGACGACCACTTCTTCCCAGGCGGCCAGCCTCACGCGCCATCGGTTCTCCTCGGCCTGACGCGCCGCCGCGAGCCGATCCCGACTGTGCATGTGAGCCGACTCGTACAGGCCGTGGTAGAAGGCGTCGGTCACGCGCCCCGGCCGGTGGAGAGCGGCCTCCGACTGCCGCCCTGTGAACCTGCCCTCGGGAACTCCGATCAGACAGCCGGGGCCTACCCGAGGGTTATCTTTGGATCTGGTGCCGAAGAGGCCTGGAAACGCTGCGTCGTGCCGAATTCGGTCTCTCGGCCTGAACCTCCACCACCTCAAAACAGCCCCTTCTCCAGACTCTTAGATAGCTGGCGCTTCATCTTGCTGTCAGCTAACAGCCCCGTCCCCATTTCGATCTGCCCCAAACGCCAAGCGGGGACCCCCGCACGCTCGGCGACGTCCACCTGGGTCAGGTCAGCCGCGATACGTCGTAGGCGGAAGGCCAAGCCGAACGCCCGGGCCTTGGCGGCCTGCCGCTCATTGTCGGGAACCCCAACTCGCAGCAGGTCATCGCCCCAGAGCGCGTCCTCGGCCAGGGACAGCGCCTTGGCTATCCTCCTCCGCTGCAACTTTGTCGGGCCGGCCAGACCGAGCTCATAGGCATTGACGAGCCCGCTTCGAATGCCAATAGCGGTGCCCAGATCACGCTGGCTCATCTCAGCTCGCGTCCGGTGCAGCCAAAGGAGCTTTCCGGCCACCTTGAGCCGATCGAGCCTCGACGCGACTGGAGGCGCGACCAGGCAATTACGAGGCGCAGATCTGGAGAGGTCGAAGAGCGGAGGCTATCAGGCATGGCAAAGCCTGGAAGCTCCGCTGCGAGGTGAGCCTCGAGTTCGCGTAGCGCCTTGAGCAGGGTTCTGATGAGTTGAGCTGGAATCTGTAGCTCCCGGAGCTTGAGAGCCACGGAGAACTCGAGGAGGTTGCGCCGGGAAAATACCCTGCTACTTCCTCGGCCGTCGACGCTGCGGAGATCGCGCTGGACCACTTCCTTCTCACGTAGATAGATCAACCGGTCCTAAGGCTGGCCCAGCAGCCGGTCGGCCCCGGCCATGCTCCATTCGCTGCGTAGAGGGCTCATCACTGTTCCGCAGTGTCTATCATCTGCGCTGATCCGCAGGGTCTATCATCTGCACGTTAGTGTCAACGCCGCCCCTCCCGTCAGTTCCCCCCACAGCCCCTCGCGGTCCGTTGCGACCACGTCGGAGGCCAGTCGGAATTCACGCATGTGTGAGAGTGCGGGGCAGAGGTGATGACCACATTGCACATTTCGGCAATTCCGATGAAAGAGCGCCTCGTCCGCAAGGCATCAAGCGGACCCTCCCCGATGACCTCGATCGCCTCGATGACCTGTTCGAGCTAGTGAAGGCCCGCCATGAGTACCGCTAGTGCCAGCCTCACCGTCCGCGGCATCAGCTTGGACGTCGAGTACAAGGACATCAAGAACCCCCACACCGGCGTCTACCCGCCCGCTGGCCGCGGCCGCGTTGCCGCCCCCAAGCAGCTCGATGAATACCAGGTACGCCTCGCTGTCATCAAGCGCCTGCCGTGGATCAGCAGGCAGCTCGACCAGCTCCGGTCAGCACCGCAGCAGACCGAGCGGGAGATGGTCACCGGCGAATCCTACTACGTCTGGGGAGCGCGCCGTCGTCTTAAGGTCATCAAGCGGCCCGGGCGCGCCCACATCGAGGTTGACGGGGACCGGCTGCTTCGGTACGCTCCCGCTGTGACAGGCAGCGAGCATCGGCGGACGGCGCTGGACCGCTGGTACCGAGCCCAGTTGCGCCATGAGGTACCCGCGCTCATCGCCAAGTGCGAGCCGAAACTCGATCTGTCAGTACCCAAATGGAGCATCCGCCCATGAAGACCAAGTGGGGCTCCTATAACCGCCAGAGCCGGCACATCTGGTTCAACGTCGAACTGGCCCCAAGAGCACCCCGACTGCCTGCAGTACGTCGTCGTCCACGAGATGCCCCACTACCTCGAACGCACCCACGGTGACCGCTCCACCGAGCCCATGGACAGGCACATGCCCGGCTGGCGCAGCCGCCGCGATCTGCTCAACGACGCACCGCTGGGACACGAGGGC
>JAKAWF010000321.1 GCA_021817025.1 bacterium | reverse complement strand
CATCGAGGCTCGCGCCGATCGATTCAGTCCCGACGTGTTCCATCTCGGCGCCGCGAGTGCCGGACAGTCGCTGCTAGCCCTGCAGTCGCCTCGCCCGCCTTCAAAGCCACTAAGCCAAGGCCGAGCCGCGGCCCTTGGGCAAAGATCATCCATGGTCTACGGAGATAGGGCCGATCGAGCACCGAGAGACCGGAGGCCCCATGCTTGCGCACGAACGACCTGAGGCCAGCCGCGTAGTACGCCTTCTTGGCACAGGCACTCCAAAACGTGGGCCTCCCTTCGTCATGGGCGATCTCTCCGGGTATCCGGACCACGGCGGCCACACGGCGGACCCGGATCGTCAGATCCCAATCCTCGGGACCCGGGTCCATACCCTCGTCGAACCCGCCAACGGCCTCGAACACATCGCGCCGAAAGAACCGTGCCGCTTCCACCGAGTCGCTCCCGCGATAAAAGGATCGCTCAAATCTTCTGACCTCAGCCCAGAAACCTTCCCCGAAGGAATGCTCCGGAACCACCACGCCGGCCGCGCCGTCCACCAGCGCCCGGGCTGCCAACTCAGCAACGTCAGAGCCAACGACCATGTCCGAGTCCACGAATCCGACGACCGGGCTCCTAGTCAGACTTGCCCCCACGTTCCGCTGGGCTGATCGCTCAGGTCCCGCTATGGCAACTACGTCCGCATGCGCTAGCGCGATAGCCAGAGTGTCATCTGTGGAGTGGTTGTCGACGACGACCACCACGCTCCGGCGACTCTGCCTTCTCAGCGACTCAAGGCACGCCGCCAAAGTCCGCCTTGAGTTTCTGGTCGGCACCACTATGGTCACGGCTATGTCGCCTTCTGGTAGGTTCGACTTGAGCACCCTTTCGGGTTGCGCATAGATCACACTACGTCCAACTTATGCCCACTAGTCCTACGATCTGTGGCAGCCTCACGTCGCCAGCTTTCTCCACGCAAGAGAACTCCTTCTGCGCGATGGCCTGCACAAGCACGATTCCCCCCAACGCGCCCGAAGGCACGGAGGAGCGCAACGGGTTCCGCTGCCGCGGAAGGCAAGAGGTCGGATCTCGAAGGCTGGATTCGAGCAGACCACAAACCACTCATTGGGCCAGATGACTACTAGCGGGACACGCGCCATGCTTCACCGCCCTCCCAGGGTGGTCCTCCGGCGGCAGCCACCGAAGCCGGTCGCGCCCGACATCGAGGCACATCTCTCTTCAGTGTTGCCAATTGTGGAACGTGTCAACTGCGAGACTGCTCCTTTCCACGCACCAGTAAAGCCTCGCCGAGCCCGTTACTGTCCCCCTCGTGCCACTCGCATTGAAAGCCGTACTCCTCGAACCGACTCAGAATCTCCTCCCAAGAGTGACCGGCAACCACATGATGCTCCAAGAGAACGCACCGTACGGTATCCCACAGGTGACGGTCCGACCCCAGAACAATGTCATACTCCATTCCCTCACAATCCATCTTGACAAGCTCCGGGCCACCACTCGTAGCCATCGTCGTCGCAAGATCTACTACAGCACACTCGATTGCCAAGGACCCTGGCTCATTCATCTCAGGCACCAGTGACGCACCAGGCGAACCCGACTCGGCTTGAAAGAGCCTGGAGGTGCCAGCATTGGCCCCGACGGCAGCCCGGACAGCTACGACCCGCGATTCAAGATGGTTCTCCCGAATGTTGGCAAGGAGGTAGGCACTGGACTCGGGCGACGGTTCAAAGCAGGCGACTGTCGCGCGCTTGTATCGGACCCCAATGGCAACCGCGAATGACCCGACGTGAGCTCCGACATCAAGCACTCTCAACGGGTAGCCGCGCTCCCACGGCAGCCGATCAAGTCGGTAATCATCATGCAGGAACACTTCGATGGGCGCCCAAGACGCGCTGCCCCGCGGAGTCCGAACTGTTGCGCCTGAACGAAAGACGAAGACGACCTCTCCCGGAAGCCAGCGGCTCGCTCCTGGCAGGTGCCGCGCACCTACCCGGGCGATAACCTGTGCCCAGTTTTTACAGCCTCGGACAACGCTCCATGCGACGGCAACCTTGGCGACCGCGGCATCGCCGTAGCGCATCCAACTCCGTTGTGATCTGTCCCTCACCGTGGTGGCACCGCCTTCGTCGACTCAGACACCGCCCACCTATCGCCGAAAGTGGCCGGGTGCAGCCTGTGGATCAGGACAGCAATGACTCGCGCAGACAGATAGGCCGGGAGTGCGGCCGGGTTACGCGCCGCCACCCGTGCTACCGCAAGAGCCGTTGCCAGCCGGTGAGAGCCATCGCGATGTGGAGCAGGAGCTGGGCCCAAAGCGGCCTTGACGGCGGCGTCAGTCGCGACCAGACGGTAGGTTTGGATGTAGAAGTCGCGCCGGCCCCGAGCCGGAGTGACACGCGTCGTAGCATCAGGAACAGACCGGTGGGACACGCCAGCCCTCCGTACAAACTCGGCGAGCGGCCTGTCCTCGTTAATGAGGTCCGGACGCCAAGCGAGGCTGGGGAGGGGAGAGAGGCGCACTGCGAACAGGCGCCCCTCGGGCACGCTCAGCCCCCACGCGACGCCCAGAGAGGCGTCAGCCACGAACGGCTCGATCAACGCAGCGAGAGCCCCGGGAGTGGTGCGGGTGTCAGCGTCGGCCACCACCATCACCACGTCAAGTCCTTCAGCCGCTCTCGCCGCCAGAACCTGCCGGGCCGCCTCGAGCGCGACGGCCTTGCCTCTGCGCGCGGCGCTTCGATCGACTCGCAATGGCAACTCCGGGTGTCGGCGAGCCCACTCCTCTGCCTCTGTGGCGGTCCCATCACTTGAGGTGTCGTCGAGTACGACCCACTCGGACCAGACCGCACCAGGAGGAAGCGGACTGGCGGCGATGGCCCCGAGACACCGACGGATCCCACCAGCCTCATTGTAAGCAGGAACCAGGAGAGTGCACTCAACCCGCTCAGTAGTGCTTCTCCGGTCAGGCAGCTTGGGCATTGGCACCCCTCACCCGCAGGCCTCTACCGCGGGCAGGCGACCATTGCCGAAGCACCCCAAGGCCAGATGCCGGCCCCCTCGCAACTGCCCGAAAACAGTCCACGATGCCCGCCATAGTAGTGCCCGACGCCCGGTCGCCGTGCGATCCGTGCTGCAGTTCTAGGAACACCACACGCGGCCTCCGGCACCAGACTCGGGCGAGAGAAGAGTCTCCGTCGGCCCCGCCATGCACACCCACTGATAGAGCTCCAGCCACTGTTGAGCGATCACCGCGGGAGCGAACGTTTCGGAGACCCACGTGCTCGCCGCGAGCGCTACCTCGAAGGCCTTGCCCGGACTCTCGAGTAGTCGGCGAATCTGGGCTGCCAACATATTCACGTCATCGACGGGCACGAGCCAGCCAGTCTGCTCGTGCCGGACCACCTCGCGCGCTCCGCAATTATCCGCGCTGACAACCGGGAGACCGCACGCCATGGCCTCTACAACCGCCATCCCGTAGGACTCGGAACGTGACATAGTGACGTACACAGACGCCCTGGCATAGAGGGCGCGCAAGTCCTCCCCCTCTAGCCAGCCACAGAACACGACCTGGTCGGCGACCGCAAGCTCCTCTGCTAGCCTGCGAAGAGCCACCTCCTGAGGCCCCGTTCCCGCAATTGCCAGACGGACATCGAGCTCTTGCCGTCGCAGCTTGGCGACGGCCCGAATGGTCTGGTCGATCGCCTTGCGCTGAATCAGGAAGCCGGCGGTCACCAGGAGATGGGCGGACGCCTGGTTGCCGTCCCTTGGCCGGATGGGCGCTATGTGGCCGAAGCGTGTGTTCAGCATAGGCGGGATCACACGGATCCGCTCCTCGGGCACGCCCGCAGCGGTGCACAGCGCTGCGGACGCAGGTCCAACGGCTACGACGGCGGCGGCATCGCGGAGCAGCTTGGCATTGCCCCGGGCAAGGAGGGGTTGTACTGCAGAGATGGTCAGACCAGCTGCGCGCTCGCCAATCCGGGCAGTCCATGACGGGCGGCCTCCCCCAGAAAGTGCAACGACATCGTCGTCGGGACCGAGCCATGTATGGGGCGCCTGGACCGGACCAACCACCAAAGGGAGGCCCCGACGGCGCGCATGTTTGGCAATCAGCGATTGGGTTCGGCCGATTTGGAAGGGCAGAGCATGGTGAAGGACATCAGCCTGCTCCAGCAAGTTCTCCCTTCGCACTAGCCTCGCGATCTTGAAGGGCAGGGTGATGCTGCCGAGTAGCTCACTGCGGCGCCCGCCCAGAGGAACCAGTCGAAGGCCGGCGGTGCTCTTGACCTCGGTAGTCTCCACCACGCACGTGGCGGAGATGTTGGGGCTGGTGGCGGTGAGAAGCAATAGGAGCTCCGGGATCCATCCGTCT
>JAKAWF010000320.1 GCA_021817025.1 bacterium | reverse complement strand
ATCCGACGTAGCTCACCTGCACGGTGTTGCCATCGGCGGCGGTCGCCCCGGTGCCGATCTTGATGTCCTTCACCTCCAGATTGCCCGCCAGGGTGCGTGCCCCGGCCAGGGTGTAGCTGGGAGTGGTCGATGGGTTGACGCAGGCGCTGCCGGAGGCGCTCGGGGACGGCGTCGGTGTGGTGGCCGCCTGAACCCGAGCCGAGGGGGTGGGGGAGGGAGCGGTGACACCGGAGTCGAAGGAGGCGCCGCACCCTGCCAGGACCAGGGCGGCCACGGCGCCCAGGGCGAGGGTGACGGGGAGGCGAATTCGGGCGGCAAGCGTCATCGGGGAGTCTCCTCTTGGGCAGCGGCAGGGGTCATGCCCACCTTAAGGCGGAGAGCCACGTGACTCATGTCCGGTGATGGCCGTTGCGGGCCGGGCAGACGTGACCCGAGGGGTCCATGGGCAGCTGGCAGAGAGGGCAGAGCGGGCGACCACCTTCCACCACCAGAAGGCACCGGTCGGCCAGGCCACGCATCTGTCCCAGGCTGGCGACCAGGCGGACGCGCCGGGGCTCCGCATCCGACTCCGGCTCGTCCTCGACCCCGGTCAGCTCCTCCATCACCAGGGTGCAACCACCACCTGGCTCATCCAGAGAGACCTGGATGGTGCCCACCCTCCAGCCCGGAGCGCCTAGGGGGCCGCTGGCCGGAGCCGGCGCGGGCTCGGGACGCTGGTCCGGCATGGCGGCCAGCAGATGGGCCCCCAACTCCACCACCTGGGCCTTCTCCATGACTGTCGTGCAGGTTCTGGTACCCCGCGCCGCCTCCAGGTAGAAGGTGCGCTGGCCGGGTTCGCCCTCGACACCCACGGTGATGCTGTCCACCGGCTCCAGGTCGAGCTCATAGTCCGCCATGGGTCAATTGTGCCGGGGTCGGGCCGGGACGCGGCGCTCAGCGATCGGCGAGGGGGCCCCGATTCTCCTCGGCCCGCTCGATGTGGGCGGCGGCGTTGACGATGGCCAGATGGGTGAAGGCCTGAGGGAAGTTACCGAGAAGCTCCCCACTCTCGGGGTCGAGCTCCTCGGAGAAAAGGCCGAGGTCGTTGCCGTGGGCCACCAGCCGTTCGAAGAGGTCGCGGGCGGGCCCCACCTGGCGCTGCATGCAGAGGTTGTTGACCAGCCAGAAGCTGCAGAGGAGGAAGGTGCCCTCGTGGCCCCCCAGGCCGTCCGACCTCCGGTAGCGGTAGACGAATCCGCTGTCGTCCGTCAGGTCGCGCTGGATGGCCTTGACGGTGCTGCGCACCCTGGGATCCAGCGGAGGGAGGAAGTTGAGCATGGGAATCATCAGGGCCGTGGCGTCCAGGGCATCCTCGTCCAGCGCCTGTCGGAAGGCGCCCAGACGGTCACTCCATCCCCGGGTCAGGATGGTGTGGCGGATCTGCTCGCGGGTCCACACCCAGCGATCCCGATGGGTGGTGTCGAGCCGCAGCTGGTCGGCCAGTTTCAGCCCCCGGTCCATCGCCACCCAGCAGAGCAGCTTGCTGTAGAGGAAGTGCCGCTTGCCTCCGCGCACCTCCCAGATCCCGTTGTCCGGGCGCTCCCAGGATCCAGCCACGTGCTCGATCATGTCCACCAGGCTGCTGCGCAGGCGAGGCGCCTCCAGCCTCCCGTACCTGAGGTGCAGGAAGGCCGAGTCCATCGTCTCCCCGTAGATGTCCAGCTGGAGCTGGTGAGCAGCCCCGTTCCCTATCCGCACCGGGCGGGAACCTCGGTATCCCTCGAGGTGGTCCAGTTCGACCTCGCGCAGGTCGGTGCGGCCGTCGATCCCGTACATGGTCTGCCAGCTCCGGGGGTGACGCTCGTGGACCCTCCCCAGCCAGCCCATGAAGTTGGCCGCCTCCTCCTGGTACCCCAGCAGCTGGAGCGCGTAGATGAGGAAGCTGGAGTCGCGCAGCCAGGTGAAGCGGTAGTCCCAGTTGCGCTGGCCCCCCACCCACTCGGGGAGCGACGTCGTGGGGGCGGCCACAATCGATCCCTCGGGGTTGTAGATCAGCAGCTTCAGGGTCAGCGCGGAGCGCAGGACCAGGTCCCGGTAGGGCCCGTCGTACTGGCAGCGTCCGATCCACTCCTCCCAGTACCGACGGGTGGTGGCCAGGAGCTCCTTGGGATCCTCGTGGCGCTGGTAGCTGCGATCCCCGTCGTAGCGCATCACCACCGCCTGGGGCTGCCCGCGGCGCAGGTGAAGACGCTGGACCCACTTCCCTCCCTCCTGCTCCCAGTCCGCTGGCCCATCAAGGTGGAGGTGCAGGTCCCGGTGGCTCAGCTCGAGGCAGCTACCGGCCCGCTCTGTCGGTGTGAGCCGCGCCCGGGACTTCCCGTACTGAGGTCGGGCATCGAGGTGCAGGGATGCCTCGAGGTCGGCGTCCGGGGCCTCCAGGAGCCGGACCAGGATGTGGTCGTGCTCCAGTGTCCGCTGGCCCTCGCGAGCCACCATGAAGTCCTGGATGCGGAGCCGGCCATGCGGGCTGCTGAGGCTGGTCTCCAGGATGTTGGTGCCCGGAAGGTAGCGCCGACTGTCGGCGATCATGCCACCCTCCACCTCGACCCACATCGAGCCACCGTGCTCGGAGTCCAGGAGCCGGGCGAAGATAGAGGGGCTGTCGAACCGCGGCACGCACATCCAGTCAATCGACCCCAGGCGGCTGATCAGGGCCGCCGTGTGGAGGTCGCCGATGATCCCGTAGTCGGAGATGGGCGGATACGCCGATGGTGGCACGCTCGGGCCTCCCTGTTGTCCGAGATTGACCTGATCATCGCGCCTTGCGGGGACCACGCGCCATCGTCCGGCCGCGGCAGGCAGGCCAAGGGCCAACGCACAACCGGTTGCCTGCACGCACCCAATGGGACCAGCCGGCGCTCCGGGCCGATCGACCGCGGGGCGTCGCGGGGGTGGCGCGCCACGATCTCTTAGCTCCCCGGCGGTCCCCCCACCGGGCTCGGGAGCCGGATCTGGGTCCCGACCGCGCGCAGAACCCACAGGGCCAGCAGGGCGACCGCGGAAGTGAAGAGCCCCGGGGCCACTGCCCCGGCTGTGATCCCAGCGAAGGCTGACCCGGGCGGCGCCCCCTCCGGCACAACTACCAACCAGCCGGCCACGATCAGCACCAGCCCCTGGACGACGATTCCCAACCAGCCGAAGGCAGCAAGGCGTGACGCCCACCAGGCACCGCGCCACATACTGCTCCCGGCCACCACCAGCACGGCCGGAGCTGCCACCGAGACCACCGCATAGGCCGCCCCGACCCGCGGGTCGGGCATCAGGGAGACGGCTGCGTTGACGCGGAGGCGGGAAGGGACCTCGAAGGCAGCTGCCAGGAACTGGAGCGTCCCGAAGACCGAGAGGACCACCCCAAGCTTGGGCAGCGCGGCCAAGTCGCCGGCGGGGCCAGGCGGAGCGTCCGAAGTGCTGCCGCGCGCAGCCAGCAGCGCCAGCGCCAGCAGGACGATCACCCACAGGGCGCCGACAACGGCGGAGGCGACCACCGCTGACGGCCGCTTGGGATAAACCTGCGTCACGCTAACGGCCTGAAGAAGGGTCGCCGCCTGCCCGAGCACTCCGATCAGGAGCCCGGCGGCCAGGAACCCCCGCCCGGGTCGCAGGCGCCACCAGCAGAGGAGGCCTCCGGCCGCGGCGACTATCGCACCCGAAGAGAGCAGCAAGGAAGCCGCGGTGGAGTAGAACACGTAATGGCCTAGCGGTCCCTGACCGCCCGCGGCCAAAATTCCGGGCAGGCCCAGGACCGAGAGGGTGCCCCAGGCCCCGTCCGCCTGACCCGTGGCCAGGTCCTGCGGAAAGCTCAACAGCGAAAAGATCATGAGGAGCAGCCCCACCTGCCAGAGCGGCCAACGTAGGGCAGCGCCCCCGCCCAACTCGAGGCCGCGCAGCGCCGGGCGGCGCCTCCCGACTTCCAGCTCTCCGCTCGCCACAGGGCGAGGATAGCTGGCCAACAGGCCTCGGGGGCATTCCGGCGGGGCTGCCGCGGCCCCTGGCTGAGCCGCCATTCCACGCACCGGAACGTGGATTTCGTCTCACGACCTGACCCAGATGGCGTTCCCTCCGGGTCATCACCGTACTTGTCCAAATCCCGGCATGGGGTGCGCCGACACGCTCGTCGGCTCCCGGCCGGCCACTTCAGTGACAGGAACGCCGCCCTTCGGGGATGGTGCCGGGTTCCTCCGCGCCAAGAGCCCGCCCCCGGCGGCACGAGGTGGGCGGCCAGAGGGCGGAGTGGCGACGGAGGCCGGACGCCGCGGTGGCGGAGCGGGAGGGATTCGAACCCTCGAAGGGGTTGCCCCCTTACGGCATTTCCAGTGCCGCGCCCTCGGCCA
>JAKAWF010000319.1 GCA_021817025.1 bacterium | reverse complement strand
TGTCAAGCGGGCAAAGAAATGGGTAGTGGGTCAGTTTGAATGTGACTGACCTAGGGGGTCGGGAAGTACCCGGTGAAGTTCATCACCGAGTCGGCCACCTGAGGAGCCTGCAGCCCCCCCTCGCCGACCACGCCGAATGGCTGTCCGTTCCGCAGGACAACCCAGAAGAGGAGGGGCTTGTACTGGCCCCCAATCTGAGCCGACCATCCCGGCTAGCCGCAGCCGTGAGCCTTCACTTCATGCACTACAACTTCGCACGACCCCACAAAAGCCTGGCTAACCCTTACCCGCGAACCCCAGCGATGGCGGCGGG
Source organism: bacterium (assembly GCA_021817025.1). Next base: position 4,062 of record JAKAWF010000319.1, on the reverse strand, counting down.
GGTCCGATCACGTTTGGTCCGTCGCCGAGATCGTCGGACTACTCGACTAGGGGGTCGCCTGGGTGTGCGCGGAGCGGGAAAGCCGGTCCGCACCAGTTAGGATGCCCCTGAGCTGCTCGATTGTGAAGGTTCCGCCCGACAGCCCCTCTGGCTCCGGGCCCGCCATGTAGACCTCCGCCTCCGCCGTGATCTGCTGCTCTGCAGGGGACTCCACTTCAATCCGAACTGGAACGTTGTTCGTCACTTGCTGCAGGTCCTCCAGTGTTTGCTCCCAACTCAGATGCCAACCTTACCTCAACCGGGAGATCCACCGAGATGGAGTCTCCAATGGCGAGGCGGAAGCGGTAAGCGCCCGCCTTGTCAAACACGATCGCTCCCAGGCCTATGATCGAGTTGACGATCCCCCGGTCGCTCGGGCGGGGCTCACGGTTGAACACGGGCAGCTCGAGACGGATCATCTCCTCGTTTGTCTCTACCCGACTTAGGGTCACGCGAAGCATCTGGGAGGTGCCGTAGTCGCGTTCTTCGAGTCGGGCCTGCAGGACCAAGAAGATCTGTGCCTTGATCACAGGCAGGGCCGGTGCGACAATCCGGTCGAACACGCCCATGAGGTTCAAGTTCCCCTCGCGGGTCTGATTTGCATACTCGCACAGAGCCGCCAATGCCATCTTCATCGCAGTGCCTCCATTGTGCCCGAATCGGCCGCTCGCTCGGATGGCCCGGCCGGGGGAAGGTTCACTGTGGACCCGGGCATGGCTACTACCCACCGCGAGTCGCCTCCCACGATGACCTGGGGGCCAGGCGGGGGCTGAGGCGGCGGAGCGGGGGGATCGCTTTGACCATGGTGGCACTGCCACAGCGCCGCACCTTCTGCCAATACGAGCGCGAATAGGACCATCATGCCCCACGCCCATCTAGGAATGCCCGCTCCCGTGACAAGGCCGACGATGACGACTAGGACCACCCCGATCAGAGCCCCCATGACCGTGAGCCACCGTCGCCCAACGGTCTTTATGTAGCTCTGCAAGAACCCCATGACCTAATCGTGGCACGAAGTTCCCTGAAACGGCGACGCAACCACCCGGTCGTCGCGAAGCCGTCCGTGGAGCAGCTCTATCCGGCTAAGTCAAAGCTACCCCCCTCAAACTGACCCACTACCGGGACTGGTGGGCGTCGCCCGTCCGGCCGGAGAATCCCCGCCTCCGGATTCGCCGGCCCCGAGCGGGCGGGTCCGGGCCTCAGACCGTCCCCTGCTCCCAGGAGCTCAGGTAGCGCAGCTGCTCTTCGGTGAGGGTGTCGATACCCACCCCGAGGGCGGCCAGCTTGAGCCTCGCGACCTCGGCGTCGATCTCCGGTGGCACCTCGTGCACGCCGGGGCCCAGCTCCCGCCAGGCGGTCGCCATGCGCACCAGGCTCAGCGCCTGGTTGGCGAAGGACATGTCCATCACCGCCGCGGGGTGGCCCTCCGCCGCCGCCAGGTTGAGCAGGCGCCCCTCGGCCAGCAGGTAGACCCTGCGGCCGTCCGCGAGGGTGTGCTCGGCGACCTCGGGCCGGGCCTCCCGCACCTGGGTGGTCAGGCTGTCGAGCGCCGCCAGGTTGATCTCGGAGTTGAAGTGCCCGCTGTTGGCGATGACGCAGCCGTCCTTGATCCGCTCCAGGTGCTGGCGGTCGACCACGTTGCAGTCGCCGGTCACGGTGATGATCACGTCTGCGATGGGGGCGGCCTCGGCCAGCGGCATCACCCGGAACCCCTCCATCACCGCCTCCAGGGCCCGCACCGGCTCCACCTCCGTCACGATCACCTGGGCTCCCATGCCCCGGGCCCGAGAGGCCAGCCCGCGGCCGCACCACCCGTAGCCGCAGACGACCATGGTCCGCCCGGCCAGGAGCAGGTTGGTGGCTCGGATCAGGCCGTCGATGGTCGACTGGCCGGTGCCGTAACGGTTGTCGAAGAGATGCTTGGTCTGGGCTCCGTTCACGGCGATGACCGGGAACCGCAGCACCCCCGCCGCGGCCATCGCGCGCAGCCGGATCACCCCGGTGGTGGTCTCCTCGGTGCCCCCCCTTATCTCCCCCATCTGCTCCGGCGCGCGCCGGTGCAGCTCTCCGACCAGGTCTCCGCCATCGTCCATCGTGAGATGCGGCCTGGCCGCCAGCACCGACTCCAGATGGCGGTAGTAGGTGGGGTTGTCCTCCCCCCGGCGCGCGTGGACGTGGACCCCCAAGGAGACCAGCCCGGCCGCCACCGAGTCCTGGGTGGAGAGCGGGTTGCTGGCGCAGAGGTGCACCTCGGCCCCAGCCGCCTGCAGAGCCAGGGCCAGGTTGGCAGTCTCGGCGGTCACGTGCAGGCAGGCGCCCACTCGCAGCCCGGCGAGCGGCTGGTCGGCGGCGAAACGCTCCCGGATCAGGCCCAGCACGCGCATCTCGGCGCGCGCCCACTCGATGCGGCCACGACCCTCCTCGGCGAGAGTGAGGTCGGCCACGTCCGATCTGATGTCGGCACCAAGCACGGGTTCAGCCACGGTCTCTCCTCAAAGTTCCAACAGCGTCTCGACTCGCGCGCCGGCCAAGCGGGCCCTGCCTCCCAGGGCCAGCAGCTCGATCAGGAACCCGTAGCCGGCGAGCTCACCACCGAGCTCGAGGATCAGCTGCCGGGTCGCCACCGCGGTGCCGCCGGTCGCCAGCAGATCGTCGACCACAAGAACGCGCTGGCCCGGCTGGATCGCGTCGCGGTGGACCTCCAGGACGGCCTTGCCGTACTCCAGCTCGTAGGTGGCGCTGATGGTCTCCGCGGGCAGCTTGCCCGCCTTGCGCACCGGCACCACCCCCACACCCAGCTGGTAGGCCAGGACCGCCCCAAAGGTGAACCCACGCGACTCGATGGTGGCGACGGCGTCCAGGGGGACACCCCGGTACCGGTCGGCCAGCCGGTCACAGGCGCTCCGGAAGGCCTCGGCGGAGGCCAGGAGCGGGGTTATGTCCCGAAACAGCACCCCCGGCACCGGGTAGTCCGGCACATCCCGTATGAACTGCCGCAGATCCGGCTGCGGGACCGCCTTCTCTGCCTGCACCCCGCCATGGTATTGGGTCGAGATGACCGAGCCCAGGACGGAGGTTTGCGGCCGGCCGCCGCCGCCGGGCCCGCAGACACCGGGGCCCCGGCCGCCGACCACTGTCCCGGGTCCATGCGGGAGCCGGTGCCTCCGCCGCCGGGCGGGGGCGCGGTCAGGAGCGCAGGCTGGCGCTCCTGGCGGCCAATGGGGTCTGGGTCCAGAGCGCCCCGAACACCAGCATCGCGGCCGCTCCGATCGCGATCGGCCCGAGCACGATCCCGATGTGCGTCGCCTTTTCGAGGACCGCGAAACCGACCACCACCACCACCACGGCCAGCACCACCGACACCACCCGCGGCACCCTCAGCTTCTCCAGAAGCTCTCCCACGCCGGGCATGGAGACGGCGATCTCACCCAATATCGTGCCCACGACCAGACCGAGGCCCAGGCCCGCCAGGACGTCGAGGGGCCAGTGGATCCCTGCCAGCACCCTGGCCCATCCCACCCCGGCCATGATCAACAGGGAGAGCAGGGACAGCCACCTCCGCCGGGTGACCCACAGGGCCGCGACGATCGCTCCCCCGAAGGCCAGGTGGTCGCTGGGAAAGGAGTTGCCGTGAGCGGCCGCCGCCAGCAGAGGCACGTGGTACGAGGAGAGATAGGGCCGGGGCTCGTACCAGAGCAGGCCCAGGAGGTGGTTTATGACCAGGGCCACCACCGCCGCCAGCGCCGCCGCCAACGCCTCCAGGCGGGTCCTCTTGCTGGGAGAGCCCAGGAAGAAGAGCGCCACCAGCACGAAGGCGAGGGAGAAGATGCCCCACTCCGCCAGCGCCGCTGCCGCCGAGTTCCAGAGTCCCCCGTGAGGGCCCTGCTTGGCCAGCACCTCGTACCCGGCATGGTTCCAGCGCAGGATGGCGGGAGCGATCGGCGTGGCGGAGAGGACGTAGAACATGGATGCACCACCTTGATGGTTCCTGACCCCGACACTCTATCGAGAGGGAGCCCCCTC
>JAKAWF010000318.1 GCA_021817025.1 bacterium | reverse complement strand
CAGGAGCAGGGCGGGCAGGAGGGTAAGGGTGCCCAGGAGGACCGCCGCGATCCCGATCGCCCCGACCGGGCCAAGCGCCCGGATGTCACGCTCCTGCGCCGCCAGCAGAATCAACAGGCTTAGGATCACAGTCCCGGCCGATACCGCCAGGGTGGGGGCCACCCGCCGCAGCGCTATAGCCATCGCCCGCGATGGGCGAGCCTCCGACCGCAACTCCTCTCGATATCTCGCGACGAGCAGAAGGGAGTAGTCGGTGCCGGCGCCGAACATGAGGACCGTTAAGATGCCCACGGTCATCCCGTTGACCACGAACCCGCTCCGCGCCAGTAGATAGACGGCGGCCTGTCCCAAGAGCGACGCCAGTCCTACGGTGATCAGGGGGAACAGCCAGAGCAGAATGCTGCGGTAAGTCAGAAGCAGCAGCACCGTCACCACCAGAACCGTTGCCAGTAGCAGGACCCCGTCGATCCCGGAGAAGGCGGAGGCCGTGTCGGCCAGAACAGCTGCCGGGCCGCCAATGCCTGTGGAGACTCCCGGGGGTGCACTGGCCAATGCCGATCTCAGGCGGCTGACGTCGCTAGCCACTGCGGTAGCGGAAGTTCCGGCCTGGAGCGACACCTCGATGATGGCCCCACGGCGGCTGGCGGATACCGCCACCGGCAGGACTGCGCTCACGCCCACCAACCTGAGCCCGTCAATGTGCGACCTCAGCGACTGGGCATAGGCCAGGTCCGATTCGCTGAGGCCCTCAGCCCGGTAGAGAACTGCCAGAGCCGCCAATCTATTGAGGTCGGGAAAGCGTGACTCGAGTTCGGACACAACCGTCGACGGAGCACCTGAGGGGACAAAGCTCGCCTGACTGTTCTGCTCCACCGCGGCCAGCTTGGACGAGAACGGGACCAAGGCCGACGCCCCGAGCAGCCAGATGACGATCACAATCCACTTCGAGCGGCGGCCGGTGATCAGTGGCGCAAACCGCTTCATATGGAGACTTCCCGTAGCTTCGGACGCCGGCGGGCCTACGACGATTCACATGAAGTATACAGAGTGTCTATAGTGCGTCAGAGTGTCTAACCAGGACCCGCCCCGCCCGGCAGCCCGCCCGGGAGCAGAGGGGACGTGGGACGCGACCCTGGCCCGGCACCGCTCCCTCAACCGGGAGCGGATCGCCGCCACGGCGATGGAGCTGATCGGCGAGCAGGGACTGGCGCACGTCAGCATGTCCTCCCTGGCGGAACGCGCCGGAGTTTCGCGAGCCACTCTCTACCACTACTTCCCGGACTTGGACCACGTGCTGCTGGCCTGGGTGGAGCTGCAGGTGGACCGCTTCGTTTCTCGGGTCGAGAGGCTGGCCGGCGAGGAGCCGGACCCACGGGCTCGGCTGACCCTCATCATTGACCAGCTGACCGACTACTTCGCCAGCCGCGACCACCGTCTGGGGCTGGAACAGCTCGGCACACTGGCGGTCGCCCCTGTCACTGCCAAGGCCGTCGCAGAGAGGATGTCCCCCCTCATGGAGCTGGTCTCTGAGTGCCTGCGCGCCGGGCAGAGAATGGGGCAGTTCCGTGCGGAACTGGACCCCGAGGTTCACGCTTCCCTGATCCTCGGTCTTTTGGGAGCAATGCGGCCCCACCTCGTGTCCGGACGCTACGCGCCAGGTGCCGCAGCGCGTGCCGTGAGCTCGTTGGTGCTGCACGGGGTGACGCGGAAGTAGGAGGGGCCGCGCCGGCTGGGGACGCAGGAGCATCCCGGATGCGGCAGCGCACTCCGCCTGACGAGTCGCTCAGACGTCCAGCTGGGAGGTGTGGACCCTTGAGGTCAGACCATCTCCCGGTGGTCCGAAAAGGCGGTCTCCGGCATCCCCCAGCCCTGGGACGATGTACCCACGTGCGTCCAGGCCGGGGTCCACGACAGCGCACCACACATCCACCTCCGGGGCCTCTGCATGGAAGCGCTCCAGGCCCGGTCGGCTGGCGACCAGGCTGAGGACCTGGACCCGAGCCGCCCGCCGCCTCGCCACGAATCGAACCGCCTCGACGAGCGAGCCGCCGGTGGCCAGCATGGGGTCGCAGACCACGACCCGCCTGCCGGACAGATCGGCCGGGAGTCCATCGAGGTAGCAGACGGCGGCCAGGGTCGATTCGTCCCGCTTCAACCCGAGGTGGGCGACATCACAGGTTGGGGCCACCAGCTGGATTCCCGGCACCATCCCGAGCCCGGCTCTCAGGATAGGCACGAGGAGCGGCGCCTCCACGATTTCCAGGCATTCTCCCTCCCCCACGGGGGTCCGGACGGTGACGGACCCAGTCTCCAGATCACCAAGCGCCTCGAAGGCGAGGAACCCGGCCACCTCGGCGACCAGCTCCCGGAAGCGGGAGCGCGGGGTCGCGTCAGCCCGCAGGCGGCCGAGGCGATCGGCCACGGTGGGGTGGCTGCACACGTGAACCCAGTCGTCCATCAGTCGATCTTCTCGCCACCAGCCCCTGCGGCGCCGGCCCGGGCCGCCCCAGAGATGCCGTGGAGTCCCACCGAGGCCGCGATGCGGGCCAGGTCGGCCGCCGACAGAGGACCCCCGGGCCGGTACCACTCGCTGATGGAGTTGACCATCCCCAGGAGGAGCCGGGCGCCTAGACCCGGCTCCAGCCCCTGGCGGAGCCCTCCGGTACTGGCCGTCGCCGCCACCAGCTCCGCCACCTCCCGGTCGAATTGGCGGCGGCGCTCCAGCGCCCAGAGCTCCGTCCGCGAGTTCCCGCGCACCCGGAGCAGGAGCGTCACATACGGCAACTCCTCGACCAGCACCTCGACCGTTCGCTGCAGGAGGTGCTCCAAGCGAGCGGGAGGTCGACCTAGGCGCGCCCCCTCCTCCTCTAGGACTGCGAATAGGGCATCAAGGGCTCGGCTCAGAGCCCGATGCAGGATCGCCTCCTTGCTGGCGAAGTGGTGGTAGATGGAGGACTTGCCCAACCCCGCCGCCTTGCCGAGCTGGGCCATGCTGGTCGCTTCGTAGCCACGCAGGATGAACTGCTGGACCGCGACCTCGAGCAGGCGGTCCGGGTCATACCGCGGCCGCTTGTTCGCCCCACCAGGAACTCGCTCAGCCACGTCGCCAAGTATGGGGCGCAAATTGACACCGGCGGCGGTCCGGTCCAAAATGGGAACCGAACGACCGGTCGGGAAAGGAGCAGCCATGCCCCCCACCAACTCCGACGAAAGCCGGGACCTAGCCTTCCAGGAAGCCATCGACGCAGACCGCACGGTGGAGCCCCGCGACTGGATGCCGGAGCGGTACCGGAGCACCATGATCCGCCAGATCGCCCAGCACGCCCACTCCGAGATCATCGGGATGCAGCCCGAGGGCAATTGGATCACCCGCGCCCCCTCCCTGCGGCGCAAAGCCATCCTACTGGCCAAGGTCCAGGACGAGGCCGGTCACGGTCTCTACCTGTACGCAGCCGCCGAGACCCTGGGAGTGGAGCGCCGTGAGCTGACCGAACTTCTCATCACCGGCCGTCAGAAGTACTCCAGCATCTTCAATTACCCGACCCTGACCTGGGCCGACGTGGGAGCGATCGGCTGGCTGGTTGATGGAGCCGCCATCACTAACCAGCTCGCCCTCACCAAGACCTCCTACGGGCCCTACGCCCGAGCCATGGTGCGGATCTGCCGAGAGGAGTCCTTCCATCAGCGCCAGGGCTTCGAGTTGCTTTCCGAGCTCTCCCGCGGCACCGCGGCGCAGCATGAGATGGCACAGGATGCGGTCAACCGCTGGTGGTGGCCGGCGTTGATGATGTTCGGGCCACCGGACGCCGAATCGCCCAACACGGCCCAGTCGATGGCCTGGAAGATCAAGCGCGTCAGCAACGACGAGCTGCGCCAGCGCTTCGTGGACATGACAGTCCCCCAGGCCCAGGCGCTCGCCCTGGATCTGCCCGACCCGCAGCTGCGCTGGAACGAGGCCCGCGGCCACTACGACTTCGGCCCCATCGACTGGGAGGAGTTCCGCCAGGTGGTCGGAGGCCACGGTGCCTGCAACGCGCAACGGATCGCGGTTCGCCGGGCGGCTGACGAGGATGGTGCCTGGGTCCGCGAGGCGGCCCGAGCATGGGAGGTCCGGCAGAACAGCCGGACTTCCGCAGCGTGAGCCGCACCGAGGACTGGCCCCTCTGGGAGGTGTTCCTCAGGGGGCGGCGGGGGCTCTCGCACCAGCACGTGGGATCCCTGCATGCTCCGGATCCGGAACTCGCTCTGCAGAACGCCCGCGATCTCTACACCCGGAGGGGTGAGGGCGTCTCCATCTGGGTTGTCCGCTCCACCGAGGTGCACGCCTCGGACCCGGACGATCAGGGTCCGCTATTCGATCCACCCTCCGACAAGGCCTACCGCCACC
>JAKAWF010000317.1 GCA_021817025.1 bacterium | reverse complement strand
CGAGCCGCTCCAGGGCTCGCTGCAGCACCTGGGCGATGAGGTTGGCCTGCTGCTCGGTGATCTTCACCAGCCGACCGTCGAGGTCGAGCCGCGCCAGATCGAGCGCGAACTTCTGGGCTCTGTCTAGCGCCCGTTCATAGAGCGCCACCTCGGCCCGGAGCTGCTCTCCTGCCCGGCCTTCGTAGCGGAGCTGCTCCAGGGCGGCCAGCCGGTTGGCGAGATAGCCCCTCAGCGCGAGCGCCTCCCCCGCCAGCTCCTGCAGCGCCCTCAGCGGGTCTTCGAGCGCCACGATGCCCTCCCGGTCGAGGATGCGCCTTGCCTGGCCCTCAGCGAGCCGCTGGGCGGCCTTCTGGCGCGCTCCGGGCGACTTGCCGCCGTGGAAGTCGCAGACTGACGCTCCGGCCATCGCCTGGCGGCCGCAGGGCTGGCCCTGGCGGTTGTGGGCGCTGCAACGGCTCATGGGGCCACGCCTGGCGGCTCAGCGCTCATGGGGTCGAGCTGCTCCACCGCGATCTCCCACCTGGGCAGTCCCCCGACTGCGTAGCACTTGGCGGCGCGCAGCTCGACCACCTGGGAGTCATCCGCCCACAGCGGCGAGCAGCCGTCCAAGGCCAACTTCACATAGTTGTCGAGGTCCGGCCTCCGGATAGGCTGGGCGGTCAGCCGGTCCCGCTTGGGGATGCTGGCAGGCTGGCGGACGTAGACCGCCACGGTGACGCCGATCGGGCCGGTGAAGGGCTCCTGATCCCCCAGGGCAGCTGTAGCCTGTTGCCTGATCTCCCACTGGGCCTGAGCGCTCCGGGTGGGCTGGTAGGCGTGGGCCTTGCCACCGCGCACGGCCACCCTGGGCCTTGCCTGGGGCGTCGGCTCGGCGGGGACGGTGAAGGCCACCCGCCGGGGGATGGGCAGCAGCTCGGCGCTCATGCTGAGAGCCCTGCCTCAGCCGCAAAGCTCGCCCAGAGGCCCTCATCGGACAGCTCGACCCCTGGCTCCTGCGCCCCGTCGGGCGCAGGCTGGGGGCGGCGCTTCGTCCCGACGTACCGAGCGCCGGGGAAGTGACGCCGCGCCATCCGCACCACCTCCGGCTCGGGACTGAGCCGCACCAGGTCCGGGCGGCCGGGGACCGGCTCCTCGGAGGGGCCTTCCCCCTTACCCCCCGGAACATCCGCTACAACCGCTACAACCGCTACATCGGGGGCTTCTGAATTCGGTTCTGTAGCGGATGCCGCCTCCACGAGCCGCTGCACTGGGGGTTCATCCGCTACACCGGGACCGAGCGGCAAGGGGGCCCCATCCGTAGCGGATGCCCGACCCAGTAGCGGGTCCTCTTGCGGGCGATCTGCTACACCGCCGAGTTCAGAAGCCCCCGATGTAGCGGTTGTAGCGGTTGTAGCGGTCTTCCCGGAAGGGGAAGGGCAGTATCTCGCCCAGGCATCCCGCAAATCGGCTCGGAAATAGCTTCGAACATTGACGCCGCTGGGGTAGCGCTGCTGCTGCGGCCTCACGCCGAAGGGGCGCAGCCGCCGGGCCAGGCCACGGGGATCGAGCGGTCGGCCTCGGAGGTCCCCCCAGGGTGACTCGTCCAGGCCGATGAGGGCTTCCACCAGCCCGGCACTTGCCAAGTGCTCAGGATCGCCCCTGGCCGCGAAGACCTCCTGCAGGTCCGCCAACAGGCGGACGCCGGTGCTGCCATCGGCCTCCCTGCCAGCCTGGGCCAGGGCCGTCGCTGCCTTGCGCGCCCGAGCGGGCCAGCTTCCCCCGGCCACGTCGGCGATGGCTAGGAGCGGTTCCCAGAGGTCGGCCGCCCGGTCGGAGAGGCCGTCCGGCATCAGAGGCCGCGCCCGCTCAAGCTCGGCCACGCGGTCGGCGGCCCAGGTGGTCATCCGCTCTCGGATGGGCGCAGCCTCCTGCTCCACCTGGACCCGCCGGAAGGGTCGGACCTTTTCATCGGGCAGGCGGCGGCGCAGCTCGACCACAATGCTCCGGTCATTGACCGTATCGGGCAGGGTGCCGATCCCGGCCAGGGCGACAGGGGCGAATGTCGCAAATGCTTTGACTTCCATGCGCTTGCCCTCGCCGACCACCCGCAGCACCTCAGCGCCGCGTCTGTAGCCGGAGTTCAGCAGGGCGCGCAAGTCCTCACGACCGGGATCGTTGCCACCGCGGAACAGCGCGTCCACCTCATCCCAAAGGATGCTGGGCGGAGGGGTGCCGATGCTTCGGAAGAGCGCGGCAACCGATACGTTCACCGCCAGGATCGGCCGCGGCACCACGAGGTCGAGGGCTTCAAGCAGGCGCGTTTTGCCGGATTGCTTCTCTGGGCTGCGGACTGACAGGCGCGGAGTTGTGGCCGCCGCCTCGATTGCGTGACAGTGGGCCACCCAAAGGGCCACGCCATCCCTTGCCTCTGGGCTGGGGAAGGCGACGAAGCTACCGATGAAGTCGGCAAGCTCGGTCAGCGGGGCAAGCACATCTTCGGCTCGCAGGAGCAGCCCAGCCGCGGGGGCCTCAGCCAACCACGCAGCTCCTGAGCCGGGCCGCCGATTCTGCCACCTCGATTATCGAGACTGCCTGCAACCTGGCCCACGTGGCCGCCTCTTCCGGCCCGATCGGGCCGCTGCCGACTGGGGTGCGAACGATCGCCAGATGGGCGAGCGCCTCCCGTAGGAGCAGTTCGCACACTTCGCACGTCACCGCCAGCGCCTAACCGGTGGGAGCGCCGGGGGCTGGGCAGGGCCGCCCTCCAGGTGCCGGACTAGAAAAGCCTCGACATCCACCGCCCGTAACACGCGACGCCGGCCGATCCTGGCGGAGGGCAGCTCTCCCCTCGCCACCAGTTGGCGGGCGAGGGAGTACGAAATTCCCAACTCCTTGGCCGCGCCCTTCATATCCAGAACTGCCACCGAATGCCTCCTCTGGGTGGCCGCCGCTGAGCGGCCCTGACACCAAGGCTCCCACCACGGCGCCTGGTGCGATACGCTCTTGAGCGTGACACCGCCGAGTGACGTCCTGGTGTACGGGGTGGGCGATCTCCCGAAGTCGGGCTCCGGGTACGAATGGCGTTCGGATGTTGAGCCTGCTGGCCCACAGCCGCGGGGGGATGGCGACGCCGGGCCGTGGCTGGTGCCAGCCGATCCGCCGGTGTTGAGCTTCGGCCATCGTCCGCCGTGGGGCCGTGGCCTCCTGCGGAGATTCGCCGGGCTTCGCCGTCCCGAAGACATGGCGGGCTTCGCTGGTGACTACGGGCTCTTGGGGGAGCCGGTCACGCTCAAGATGCCCGACGGGCGGTGGGTTGGCGGCGAGCCGCTCCAGTTGTGGCAGCGAGAGGTCGATACGGTGGGGGAGCTGGCACGAGCCTTGGATGAGGCCGCCAAGGCCACCGAAGACGTGCGATTCCTCCCTGCCCTTGCTGGGCGCTTCAGCCTTCAGCCCGTGGTCGGCGGGCAGCCGGAATTGACCTTCACCTACGGCCGGGCTTCGATGCCCGTCACCTTCGGGATGACGGGGGTCCGCCACAAGCCTGCGGATCTCGTGGATGCCTGGCAGCGCGTCAAGAAGCTGCCCACCCAGCGGGACATTGCGGAGCTGGCGGAGCGAGTGCGGGGTTGTGCGCAGTGGGCCATCGAGAGCCGTCTGCAGGGCCAGCACGTCGGGATCAGGTACGGGGACTACCGCAGGCCCGGATCGCAGCCGCCGCAGATCATCCCGGCCACCCTCTTGGGGGCGATCTACCTGCAGCTTGACCGTAAGGTGCGCACGATGCCACGGCATCGGTCAGCGCGGCCGCTTGTGGCATGCGCCTGGGGACCGTGCCCCAACTGGGTGGAGCCGGTGCGCCAACAGGAACGCTACTACTGCGGCAACACCTGCAGACAGCGCGCAAAGCGTCACCGTGACAGCGAGCAAGCGGCATTACTGGAGGGCAAGGCATGACAGAGCGTGAGGTCCGCTGCGACGGGTGCGGACGGTGGGGATGGTGGCTGAGTGACCGCGAGGATGATCTCCCCCCCGGCCACGAGGATGACCTGATCCTCTGCGGTGGGGATGGCCCCTTACCAGCCCACCGGCCCTACTGCGACGATTGCATCGCGGCGGCGGAGCTGGCCCGGTGACACGCCGCCACTACCGCTACCGGCCGCGCATCTATGCCCGCACCCCGGGCTGTGTGGGCTGCAGCGTCCCGATGCTCCTGCTGGTGCTGGCGGCGCTCGCCTGGGCGGTGGTCCGGTGACTCGCCGGGGCAACACCGAGGGCACCATCCGCCAGCGACCCAACGGCCTCTGGGAAGCCCGTGCCAGTCAGCCCAACGGCCGTCGAGCCTCGGTCTACGCCGTCACTCGCGAAGAGGCCGCTGCCAGGCTCCGGGAGCTGCAGCAGACAGCCTCAGCGGGCCTCCCAACACC
>JAKAWF010000017.1 GCA_021817025.1 bacterium | reverse complement strand
TTCCGATCTCGCTCCTGGACCGGAGGCCCCTACCTGGTCACGGGGGGCGTCAGGGTGCCACTGCGGGGAGACCACCGGCGCTGGCGCCAGCTGCTGCCGGCGCCGGCCGCCGGCCCCCGCGAGCTGGCGGCGCTGGGCCGCCGCCTCGCGGCGCTGGCGGAGGAGGAGTGGCGCGCCGCCGGAGGCGATCCCGCAGCGGTGGTGCCAGTGGTGACGCTGGCGGATAGTTGAGGCGCCGGCTGCTTCTGACCCTGGGGGCGCTGGCGGTGGTGGCCGCCTACACCGGGGTCCAGATGCTCCGCCCCTTGCCGGCTCTCCGACTCCAGGCCGCCGTGCCCCCCCGCTACGTCTTCGCGGGCGCCCCGCTGGTCCCCGACTGGCCCGCGTTCGGCCAGTCGGCCCTGGGCCTGGAGGGAGTCGGGCTGGTGGGGAGCGCGGGAGACCAGACCCCGGTGCCGATCGCCAGCGTGACCAAGCTCATGACCGCGCTGCTGGTGGTCCGCGACCACCCCCTGGCGGTGGGCCAGGCCGGTCCGGAGGTCCAGCTCACCGCCACGGACCAAGCGCTCTACACCGCCGAGCTGGCGGCGGGGGACTCGGTGGTGGCCGTGAGGGCGGGGGAGGCGCTCACCGAGCTCCAGCTGCTGGAGGGGTTGCTGCTGCCGTCCGCCGACAACCTGGCCCGGGTCCTGGCGGACTGGGACGCGGGCTCGGTGGCAGCCTTCGTGGTGCGGATGAACCGGGAGGCCCGGGCTCTGGGGATGGGCCACACCCGGTTCGGGGACAGCAGCGGGCTGGACCCGAGCAGCTCCAGCACCGCCACCGACCTGCTGAGGCTGGCCGCCGCGGTGATGGCGGAGCCGGTGCTGGCCCAAGTTGCCGATATGGCCTCGGCCACCCTGCCGGTGGCCGGGGTGGTCCACAACTACGACTTCGTGCTGGGACAGGCTGGGGTGGTGGGGCTGAAGACGGGGTGGACTGCGAAGGCGGGTGGATGCTTTGTCGCCGCGGCCCGGGATAGGGTCGGCGGTAGGAGCGTGGTCGCGCTGGCCGCCGTCCTCGGTGCGCCCGGGGGTCCGATATCCGCCATCCGCACCGCCGAGGCCGCCGCGGTGCAGATGTTGCAATCGATCTGGCCGCGCCTCACCCTGGCCAGCCTGGTTCCCGGCTCGGCACTCCTGCGCCTGGTCTCTGGGTGGCACCGCCCGGTCCGCCTTCTGGCCCAGCCCGCGCTCCGCATGGTGGGGTGGCCGGGGCTGGTCGTCCGCCTCCGGCTGACCCGCCGCCATCTCCGGCCCGCGCTCAGGAGCGGCGCCGAGGTGGCCGAGATCGCGATCCTCTCTCCCCAGGGAGAGGTGGGGCGGGTGGCGCTGCGCCTGGCGTCCCCGCTCCCGGCCCCGAGCCTGTGGTGGCGTCTCATCGATCCCTGACCGCGGCCGGTCCGGGTTCCCGAGCAGATGTGCGGCCCGGCTGGTAGACTGCGGCCTGCGGGCGGTTCCTCACCTCACACCCCAACAGCACCGCCCGAGCGCGAGGAAGTTCAGACATGGCGACGACCAGGCGCCGGACCCCGGCCAAGCCCCGAGGTGGCCGCCCTCGCACCCCAAGGGGGGCTCGGTCCAGCCGGGCTCTGCCCGCACCGCCCCGTCTCACCCCGGGCCAGCGCCACGAGCTGTCGGGGCTGGGAACGCTGGCCCTGGGGGTGATCTGCGTCCTCCTCCTGGGCTTCCCCCAGGCGCCCCTGGCGCACGCCTTCGCCCGGATGGTCTCGAGCGCGGTCGGCATCGGGGGCTGGATCGTGGGGCTGGCGCTGGTGGGAGCCGGGCTGGCGACGCTGGCCAGCCGGGGGCCCGGGCGGAGCCTGGGCGCAGTTCTGGCCGCCCTCACCGTGAGCTGCCTCGCCGCCATCTCCATGGCGGCTGTGGCCGGCGGACGGTATGGGGGGGCCCTCGGGCGGGCGATCGGGCCCCGCACCGCCGCGGTCGCGGGGGCGCCGGCCACGCTGGTCGCCCTCGGCGCCCTCGGGCTCGCCGGGCTGGTGCTGGCTCTGGACCTCGCCCCGTCGCGGATCTCGGGCGCCATCCTGAACCGTGCCAGAGTGCTGCTGGGTTCGCTCTTCACCCCGGCTCCACCCCGGGCGCGCTCCCCGGTGCCCCCGGCCTCCACGCCGCCGCTCGAGGTCGCGCTCGACAATTCCGCGCCCGAGGTGGTCCCGGGCGCGGGGATGGGCCCGGCGGTACCTCCGGAGCCGTTCCAGCGCATCTTCGAAGAGCTGGAGGCGGAGATCGCCAGCCCGCCGGCCGGCCCGCTGGCGGCGGCGCCGGCGGTGTTGCCCCTGCCAGCCCCGCTGGAGACCGAGGACGACTCCGAGGGCCCCGAGCCCAACTGGGTGCTTCCCAGCCTGGACCTTCTCGACTCGGCGCAGGGCAAGCGGGAGCGGCTGCGCGACGAGATCCGCAGCCGCATCCGGACCATCGAGGCCACCCTCGCCAACTTCGGCGTGGAGTCCAAGGTGATGGGGGTGAACGCCGGCCCCACCGTGACCCAGTACGAGCTCCAACCGGGCTCCGGAGTGCCGGTCCGTCGGGTTCTCGCCTACCAGACCGACCTCTCGCTGGCACTGGCGGCTCCGATCCGGATCCAGGCCCCGATCCCCGGGAAGTCAGCGATCGGGATCGAGGTCCCCAACAAGGCCGCCCAGCTGGTCACCCTCAAGGAGGTGGTGCAGGCCCCGTCATTCCATGAGATGAAGAGCGGGCTGTCGGTGGCCCTGGGTGCGGACGTCAGCGGGCGCCCGGTGCTGGGAGACCTCGCCGCCATGCCCCACCTGCTGATCGCCGGCGCCACCGGGTCGGGCAAGAGCGTCTGCATCAACGCGGTGCTGGCCGGCCTTCTGCTCCAGTCCACGCCCCGGGACCTGCGCCTCATCCTGGTCGACCCCAAGCGCGTGGAGCTCAGCAACTTCGCCGGCCTGCCCCACCTCCTGGTCCCGGTGGTGGTCGAGCCCGAAGGGGCGGTGGCCTCCCTCCGCTGGGCGGTGGTGGAGATGGAGCAGCGCTACAAGCTCTTCGCCGGCAACGGGGCCCGCAACATCACGGTCTTCAACGAGCGGGCCCCGCAGCTGGGGCTCCGGCCCCTGCCCAAGATCGTGATCGTGATCGACGAGCTTGCCGACCTCATGATGGTGGCCGCCAGTGAGATCGAGGACCTGATCTGCCGCGTCGCCCAGCTGGCACGGGCGGTTGGGATCCACCTCATCGTGGCCACCCAGAGGCCGTCTGCGGACATCATCACCGGCCTCATCAAGGCCAACATCCCCTCCCGGGTGGCCTTCGCCGTGAGCAGCGGGGTGGACTCGAGGGTGATCCTGGACGAGATGGGCGCGGAGAAACTGCTGGGCCGGGGAGACATGCTCTACCTGCCGATCGACGCGGGCAAGGCCACCCGGCTGCAGGGGGCCTACGTGTCCGACCGGGAGTTGGACCAGCTGATCGGGTGGTGGAAGGCCCAGGGCACGCCCGCCTACCAGGAGGAGATCCTGCAGGCCGCCGCGCTGGGGCCGGTCCCCGCTGACGGCGCGGCCCGCCGCGACCCCCTCTTCGAGCGGGCGGGACGAATCGTCATCGGTGAGGGCCGGGCCGCCACCTCGCTGCTCCAGCGCCGGCTGCAGGTGGGTTACACCCGGGCGGCCCGGCTGGTGGACCAGCTGGCCGAGGCGCGGGTGGTGGGGCCGTACGAGGGGAGCAAGTCCCGGGAGGTGCTCATGACCATGGCGGAGCTGGAGCAGCTCCTGGACTCCGGCGAGGACGAGGACTAGCCGCTACGCTTGTGGCATGGCCGCCACCGAGCACTCCTTCGACGTGGTTTCCGACTTCGATCGCCAGGAGCTGGTGAACGCGGTCGAGCAGGCCCGGCGGGAGATCGCCACCCGCTACGACTTCAAGGGAGTGGTCGCGGAGATCGACCTGCAGGACAAGGAGATCGAGATCCTGGCGGCCTCTGAGGGACGTGCCGACGCGGTCCTCGACGTGCTCAAGGGCAAGCTGGTGCGTCGCAACCTCTCCCTCAAGATCATCCGTCCGGGCAAGCCCGAGCCGGCCGCCAAGGGGAACGTGCGGCTGTCGCTGGCGATTCAGAAGGGCATCGACGAGGACTCGGCCCGCGACCTCAGCAAACGGATCAAGGCCGCTCACCCCAAGGTCCAGGTGCGCATCCAGGGGCCCGAGCTGCGGGTGGTGAGCCGGGACAAGGACACCCTGCAAGCGGTGATCCACGACCTGAGGGAGCTGGACCTGCCCATCCCCTTGCAGTTCACCAACTACCGCTGAGGCGAGGGCGCGGGAGCCCTAGGGCGCGGATGGCCGCTCTGGAGCACAGCAGCGAGGGGGCGATGGAGGTGGTGCGGCGCGCTGCCCTCCCTCCGCCCACCACCATCGCTACCGCCGAGTCCTGCACCGGCGGGCTCCTGGCCGCGGCCCTGACCTCGGTTCCCGGCGCCTCGGCGGTGTTCCTGGGAGGGCTGGTCGCCTATGCGAACTCTGCCAAGGTGTCCCAACTGGGGGTCCCGGCGGACTTGTTGGAGCAGGTGGGCGCGGTGAGCGAGGAGGTGGCGGCGGCCATGGCCAGGGGGGCGCGGCAGGTCTTCGGCGCCGACCTCGGGGTGGGGATCACCGGGGTGGCCGGGCCCGGGCACTCGGAGCTCAAGCCGCCGGGGCTCGTCTATGTCGCCGTCGCCGGACCGCAGGGCGTCAGCGGCGGAAGCCTGACCGAGGACTTGGGGCGTCAAGGCAACCGGGCGGCGGCGGTGGCCCTGGCCATCGAGCTGCTCCTCGCCCACCTCCCGGCGGAATCCGGGCCCCAGGGGAGCTGAGCTGGGTGCTACACTACCGAACACGCGTTCTGCCAACCCATTCGAATACCTGCCCAGAGGGGGCCGTCCGCCCCGCAGCAATCAGCATTGGAGACCCTGCAGATGAGCGCTACACTCGAGCTCCACGGGCGCACCGAAGCCCCATTCCCCACTGATCCGAAGGAGGCCCGGTTGACCACTGAGAGGGAGCGGGCGCTGAGCAGCGCGCTGGCCCAGATCGAGCGTAGCTACGGCAAGGGCGCGATCATGCGCCTCGGCGACGCGGCCGCGGCCCGGGGGGTCGAGGTGATCTCCACCGGCGCCTTGACCCTGGACCTGGCGCTGGGGGTGGGGGGGATCCCCAGGGGCCGGATCGTGGAGATCTTCGGCCCCGAGTCCTCCGGCAAGACCAGCCTCAGCCTGCACGTGATCGCCGAGGCCCAGCGGCTGGGCGGGGTGGCGGCCTTCATCGATGCCGAGCACGCCCTCGACCCGGCCTACGCGGGCCGCATCGGGGTCAACACTGACGACCTCCTGATCTCCCAACCTGACACCGGGGAGCAGGCTCTGGAGATCGTGGAGGCGCTGGTCCGCAGCCAGGCGGTGGACGTGGTGGTGGTCGACTCGGTGGCCGCCCTGGTTCCCAAGGCCGAGATCGACGGGGAGATGGGCGACACCCACGTCGGCCTGCAGGCCCGGCTCATGTCCCAGGCCATGCGCAAGCTGACCGGGGCCATCAGCCGCTCCAACTGCGTGGTGATCTTCATCAACCAGCTGCGGGAGAAGGTGGGGGTGATGTTCGGCAACCCGGAGGTCACCTCCGGGGGCCGGGCGCTCAAGTTCTACGCCTCGGTCCGGCTCGACATCCGCCGGATCGACTCCCTGAAGCAGGGCATGGACGTGATCGGCAGCCGGGTCAAGGTACGAGTGGTCAAGAACAAGGTCGCCGCCCCGTTCCGCTCCACCGAGCTCGACCTCCTCTACAACGAGGGGATCTCCTGGGAGGGGAGCGTTCTGGACGGCGCGATCGAGGCCGCGGTGGTCGAGAAGAGCGGCGCCTGGTTCAGCTACGGGGACACCCGCCTCGGCCAGGGGCGGGAGAACGTCCGCGAGCTGCTGAAGGGCAATCCGGAGCTCACCGCCGAGATCGCGCGCAAGGTCCGCCAGGCGGTGCTGGGGGAGCCGGTTTCGGGCGCTTCCGAAGTGGAGTCCGGGGAGGAGGCAGCGCTGGCGTAGGCCAGAGGGCCGCGGCACGAGACCTTGAGGGCGGCCCGCACGCGCTAGAATTCCCCCCAGGTTTCCTTAGATCTCTACGCACCTGCGCCACGCGCGGGGTTCACGCCGGGGAGGGCCGCGGCCGCGCTCCCGCCGGCACTGTGAGGTGAATGGCTATGATCACCGTGCTGGTGGGGCTGGCGGTCGCCCTGGCGCTGGTCGCGATCGCCGCCATCGTCTACGCGGTCACGGTGTCTCGCCGCCAGGCGGTGCGGGGCACCGCCGAGCTGGAGGAGATCCGGGCCGCCCGGCGGGAGCTCGAGGCCCATCGCAAGGCGGTGGACCTGGAGGCACAGGCAGAGGCGCTCAAGGTGCGCACCGAGCTGGAGGAGGAGCTCAGCGTACGGCGTCTGGAGATCACCCGGCAGGAGCAGCGCATTCTCCAGCGCGAGGAGCAGCTGGACCGCCAGCAGCAGGACCTGCTTCAGCGGACCGAGTCGATCACCGGCGAGGCCAGGGCCCTCGAGGCGGCTCGGGAGGAGGTGGAGGCGCTGCGGCGGGGAGCCGAGGTGGAGTTGGAGCGGGTCGCCGGCCTGAGCCGGGACGCCGCTCGCCAGGAGCTGCTGAGCAACCTCGACAGGGAGCTGGTCGCCGAGAAGGCCGACCGCATCCGCCACGCCACCAGCGAGGCCAAGGCCGAGGCGGACGAGCGGGCCCGAGAGGTGTTGGTCACCAGCATCCAGCGCCACGCGGCGGACCAGACCGGGGAGAGCTCCGTGTCGGTGGTGCCTCTGCCCAATGATGAGGTGAAGGGGCGGATCATCGGCCGTGAGGGCCGCAACATCAGGGCCCTGGAGGCCGCCTTGGGGGTTGACCTGATCATCGACGACACCCCCGAGACCGTGGTCCTGAGTGGGTTCGACCCGGTGCGCCGGGAAGTGGCCCGGGTCACGCTCACCAAGCTTTTGTCCGACGGCCGGATCCATCCCACCCGGATCGAGGAGGTCGCCGCCCGCTCGCGGGAGGAGGTGGCGGCGCGGATCGTGGAGGAAGGGGAGAAGGCGCTGTTCGACCTGGGCTTGCAGGGGATGCACCCGGAGCTGGTGAAGCTGGTCGGCACGCTGCGCTTTCGGTACAGCTACGGCCAGAACGTCCTCGCGCACTGCAAGGAGGTGGGCTTCCTCTCCGGCATGATCGCCGCCGAGATTGGCGCCGACCAGCACCTGGCCATGGAGGCGGGCCTGCTGCATGACATCGGCAAGGCCGTGGACCACGAGGTGGAGGGGTCGCACGCCGTGATCGGCGGGGAGATCCTGCGCCGCCTGGGCCGCCACCGGGACGTGGTGGACGCGGTGCAGTGCCATCACTACGACGTCGAACCCAGCACGGTGCTGGCCTTCATCATCCTCAGCGCGGATGCCATCTCCGCCTCTCGGCCCGGGGCCCGGCGGGAGACCCTGGCCAGCTACATCAAGCGGCTGGAGAAGCTCGAGGAGATCGCCAACGGCTTCGACGGAGTGGAGCGATCGTTCGCCATCCAGGCCGGACGGGAGGTGAGGATCCTGGTCCGGCCGGAGAGGATCACCGACGATGCCGCCGTGGTCCTGGCGCGCGACGTGGCCAGGCGCATCGAGAGCGAGATGAGCTACCCGGGGACCATCAAGGTGACCGTGGTGAGGGAGACCAGGTCGGTCGACTACGCCAAGTAGACCGGGTCCCGGTGGCAAAGCTGTTACAGGTGTGCTGCGATTCCCCCGATCCCCCCTATCCTGCCTTCGGCAGCGGCTAAACTGCGCTGGTCCGCTGGGTGGTACGGCCACCCAGCGGGGGTGGGATTCGGTACGGCAGGGACGGATGGAGCACATCAGGGCGGCGTTCCGCAAACGCATCAGCGTGGGGCTGGGGGCGCACTCCCAGCGCCGGAGGACACATGGCCTCGCGGCTTAGGGTCGGACTTCGCCCCCAAACGGCCAGGCCCGCGCCTATAGTCGGCCCGGCTCCCAGGCAGCACGTGCCCGCAGCACACGATTCGGGGAAGCTTGCTGCGACGGGGAGGTCCCCCGACAGGCCAAAGAGAGCCCTGTTGGCGGTCGTAGGCTTGGTGTGTCTCACCGCCGCGTTCACTGCCGCGCTCCTGGTTCGGCCGCCATTCAACTTCCTGGATCTGGCCCTGGTGGTCGCGTTCGTGGCAGTCCTGGACCTGCGTGGACCGGTGACAATCCCGATCGGACGGGGCCGAGTGACCTTCAGCGGGACGGCCTATGCGGGTATCGGATCTGTATATCTGCTGGGGCCAGGAGCGGCCCTAGCGGTCGCGTTCGCATTCGTACTTGCCAACGCCTGGCGACGGCCCCGGTCAAATATCAAGATCAGTTTCAACACGGCGATGATGCTGCTGACGTTTTCCACTGCGGCACTCGCCTATCAGTTCGTGGCCAGCCTGTCTCACTCCGTGGTTGGCTTGGTTGTCGCAGGAGTGGCTGGTGGCCTGACAGGATGGACCGTCAATTACGCGCTGCTCGCCTTCGTACTGCTTGCGGAGCAGGGCCGCGCCGACTTCAGGGGCCGCACATTGATTGAACAAGGCCTCGGGGTTCTACCGTACTACCTCGGGTATGGGCTGACAGGAGTTGGCATAGTGGCCGCCAGCTCTCGGCTCGGAGACCCAGGGGCGCTGATCGTCCTCGCCGCTCCGGTCACGATCGTACAGATGGCCACCACGCGTTGGATGAAGGAACAGGCAGCCAGGCTCGCGGACGCCCAGAGCGCCTTCAGCGCCACGCTCATCAGCCTTTCCAAGGCGATAGATCTGCGCGATAGGGACACCGAGGGCCACTGCCGGCGGGTGGTGGAGTATTCGCTGCTGATGGGCCGCAACCTCAAGTTCAGCCAAGATGAGATGGTGCGGCTATCCCACGGGGCTCTGCTTCACGACATCGGGAAGATAGGAGTCCCCGACGCGATCCTTATGAAACCCGGACCGCTCACTGACGAGGAGTGGGCCATCATGCGCACCCACCCTGAGCTGGGCTTCGAGATGGTGTCAGACGTTCGCCAGTTGGAGCGCGCGAGAGAGATCATCCTCAACCACCACGAGCGCTTCGACGGCAAGGGGTACCCACGTGGACTGAGGGGCGAGGAGATCCCCCTGTCGGCTAGGGTGTTCTCAATTGCCGACGCCTTCGACGCCATGATCTCGGACCGGCCATACCGCAAGGGGATGGCGGTTGAGGATGCGAGGGCCGAGGTCCGCCGGTGCGCCGGGACCCAGTTCGACCCCATCTGCGTCGCCGCCTTCGACCAGATCCCAGATGAGCAGCTCAGGCGCATAACGGAAGAGAGAGAGCACCCCACAGAGGAGCTGCTCTCTCTCTTCACGTAATCTCGCCCCCCTGACCTCAGCAGGGACCTGCGAGATCAGCCCCAGCCGGCGAACGCCCAGGTGCTCATCTCAGGCTCACTCCTCGAACGCATGTAATGTCCCGAGCCTTGGAGGCTTCGGCGACCCCGACGACTTCCCAGAGTGTAGTGGGCTTGAAGATCTCGTCACGGGGATTGAAGATGGAGTGACGGAACAGTAACTAAGAGGAACGACCGGCGTCTGGCCTCAGGCTCTCCGACCACGAGGAAGGGCCCCTGCGTACTATCTCCGAGGACGGACAGGGGCCCTCTGCCCCGAAGGAGGCGGAATTGGCATCCAGCAGTGTCCCGTACTCAAGGCGGGCGCCACTGCGCGTCCCTAGGTTCCGTGCCCTATGGTCCGGGGCCCTGCTCTCCTGGTACGGCGACTTCCTCTCGCTCCCAGCCCTGCTCATCATCTGCTACCAACTCGGGGGCGAGGTAGGCGTCGGTGCCATGGTCTTCCTTCAGACCGCTCCACTGGTGGCCCTGCTCCCGGTTGGGGGGGCACTGGGAGACCTCGGAGACCGGAGACGGCGTCTCGTGGCGCTGGACACGGCTCGGGCGTCGCTGGCCGCCCTGATGATCGTAGGAGCAACGTCCGGGTCGCTGGTCATCGTGCTGGCAGGATTCGCCGCCAGCCGGTCCGCCGCGGCCCTATACGATCCCGGCCGCCGTCGGTTGGTCCCCGTCATCCTTCCCCCGTCGCTGGTTCCCGCTGGTGGGAGCCTGCTGGCCGCGGTCGGTGAGTCGTCGATCCTCCTCGCGCCTGCGCTGGGAGCCCTGCTGCTCCTGGCGATCTCTCCAGAGTTCCTCTTGCTGGTGGACGGCGCCACCTTCCTGGCCTCGGCGGCCCTGATTTTTCGGGTAGGCCCCCAGCCCGCGGTCTCCGCACCTGAGCCGTACCCAAGGCCCAGCCCCTGGGAACCCATCCGGCGCGGATTTGACTTCCTTTGGCTGGACCGGACCGCACGCATCTACGCCGTCCAGGCCGCACTGGGCACGATGCTGGCGGCGGTGGTGACGGTTTACTTCGTGCCCATAGTCCACGAGGTCCTCCGGCTGGGGACCAACCAGGTGGGGTTGATGTACGTGGTCGTCGGCGCCGCCTCCATGGTCGGGGCCGGGCTGGCGGTCAGGACGCCCAAGGTCGGAGCCGGGTCGCTGATCGCCCTCGGGTACGTGTCAATCGTTGCCGCCGCACTGGTGGGGACATCCCTGGGAGTGGTGGCGGTCCTCGGCGGCCTTCTGCTCTTCGCCGGATCGGGTGCTCTGCAGGAGGCCTGGGGGCTCAACCGGATCCAGACCACCACCCAGAGGGAGGGGGTGGGGCAGGCACTTGGGGCTGCGCTGTGGCTCCAGTACGCGGGTCTGGCCGTCTGGGCGGCGATCGGGGCGTGGGGCGCGCTCCACCTGGGACGGCAGGACTTCATGTTCCTGCTGGTCGTCTGCGCGGTGGGGATCACCCTCCTGCTGACGGCCTTCGGGGGCATTCGAATCAGGCGAAATGTAGGGAGTTGGCCCCCGGGCGGCCCACCACTGCCGCTGGAGCCGTAGAATCCTGGTCACACCCTAGGACTTGCCCACATTGTCGATCACCACCACGTCCAACGGCGGGAGCGCCGCCACCCCAGTGGAAGTACTCAAGGTCTCCGCCACCTCCCAGCCGGTGAAGGTGGCCGGGGCGATTGCGGGCGTGGTCCGGGTCCAGCAGAAGGTGGAGATTCAGGCCATCGGCGCGGGGGCCATCAACCAGGCCATCAAGGCGATCGCGATCTCCCGCGGCTACGTCGCGGCCGGCGGGCTTGACCTGGTCTGCATCCCTTCGTTCATCGATCTGGCCATCAACGGCGAGGACCGCACCGGGATCCGGCTCATGGTCGAGGTCCGCTGAAAACGGGAGCGGCCGCCAACCCCCGGTTCCTGCCTCTGCCGCTGGCGGAGGCGCGGCAGCGCCGGGTGCCTCTGGCCCCGGTGGGGGACGGCGCCCCCACGGTCCACATCTGGCAGATCGGTTGCCAGATGAACACCGCAGACGCGGACGCCCTGGCGGAGGGCTGCGCGGAGATCGGCATGCGTCCGGGGGTGGAGCTGGAAGATGCGGACCTGGCGATCCTGGTCACCTGCGCTATCCGCCAGCACGCCGAGGACAAGGCGGCCAGCAAGCTCGGAGAGCTGGCGCACTGGAAGCAGGAGCGGCCCGGACGGGCGATCGCCCTCACCGGCTGCATGGCGGGCGAGCACGGGCCGGCGCTGCTGCGCCGCTTCCGGCACCTGGACTACGTGTTCGACATGCGGGACCCGGATGGCTTCTTCGCCCGCCTGCAGGACGCCTATCAGGGCTGCCTCCAGGGCCCGGTGCCGCTCCCCGCATCCGATCGCCTCTGCGCCTACCTCCCGGTGATCCTGGGCTGCAACGAGATGTGCACCTACTGCATCGTTCCCTTCGTGCGGGGACGGGAGAGCAGCAGGCCGAGCTCCCAGGTGGTGGCCGAGGCCGGGCGCTTGGTCGGCTCGGGGGTGCGGGAGATCACCCTGCTCGGCCAGAACGTCAACTCATACGTCGACCCCGAGACCGGGGAAGGGCTGGCCGGGCTGCTGGCCCGAGTGGACTCGGTGCCGGGGCTCGAGCGGCTCCGGTTCCTCACCTCCCACCCGCGCAACGCCACCGAGGACCTCCTCCAGGCCATCGCCAGTCTCCCCCGGCTCTGCGAGAACCTGTATCTCCCCGTCCAGTCCGGGGACGACCAGGTCTTGCGGCGCATGAAGCGGGACTACCGCGCCGCCGACTACCTGAGGACGCTGGAGCGGGCCCGCGAGCTGGTGCCGGGAATCGGCCTCAGCACCGACATCATCGTGGGGTTCTGCGGTGAGACCGAGGAGGAGTTCCAGTCCACTTATCGCATGCTCGAGGAGGTGCAGTTCGACACCGTCCACGTGCAGGCCTACTCGCCCCGGCCCGGGACCGCCGCCTACCGCCGTGCCGATGACGTGCCCCTGGAGGTGAAGCAGGAGCGTCTGCAGCGGGTGCTCACCCTCCAGCGCGAGATCAGCTCGCGACGCAACCAGGCGCTGGTCGGAGGACTGGTAGAGATCCTTGTCGAGGGGGTAGGGGAGGGGGGCCGAGCGTACGGACGCACCCGCCAGAACCGCCTCGCCTGGCTGGACCCCGGTCCAGACGTGGGCCAGTTGGTGCGGGCCGAGGTGATGGCGGCGACCGCCTGGCAACTGCTGTGCGCCTGACCAGCCGGCTCAGTTGGGCTCTTCCCCACGGCGGATAGGGTGGCGGCCTCCCCAACTCCAGCGCTGCGCCAGTATCGCGAGGCGAAGGCGGCCCATCCCGAGTGCGTAGTCCTCTTCCGCCTGGGGGACTTCTTCGAGGTGTTCGGTGACGATGCCGTCCTGAGTGCCCCCATCTTGGGAGTGGCGCTCACCAGCCGGGAGTTCGGCCACGGTGGTCGGGTCGCGATGTGCGGGGTTCCGCACCAGAGTGTCGATCTCTACACCCGCAAGCTCCTGGAAGCGGGCCTCAAGGTGGCCGTCTGCGATCAGGTCGAGGAGGCCCGGCCGGGGCTCAAGGTGGTGGAGCGGCGGGTCACCCGGGTGCTGAGCGCTGGGACCCTGGTCGAGGACTCGCTGCTGGATCCCGGGCGGGCGCGCCGCTGCGCCGCCGCCCTTCCCGCTGACGGCGGCGTCGTGGGGGTGGCGATCCTGGACTTCAGCACTGGGGAGGGGCAGCTCACCCTCCACGCAGGTGACCTGCAGGGCGCCCTCGACCGCCTGGCCGACCTCGAGGTGGTGGAGGTCCTGGTGCCATCCCCACTGGAAGACGCCCTGGATCCGCGGGCCGGCCTCGTTCTGACCCCCTTGCCCGCAACTCACTTCAACATCGGGGCCGGCCGGGAGCTGGCCGCGGAGCTGGGAATCGGCGGGGAGATCGACGCGGACGCCCCCGTCCGGGACGCTGGCCTGGGGGCGCTCGCAGCCCTGGTCGGTTACGGCCGCTCCGCCCAGCTCTTCAATGCGGCGGGCTTTCTGCGCCTGGTGTGGGCCGGGGCGCGCTCGGCCATGGAGCTCGATCCCCACACGCGGCGCAACCTGGAGCTGGTCGAGCCCCTGAGCCCCGGAGGGCCCACGGCGCTGCGCCTTGTGGACCGATGCCGGACCCCAGCTGGCACCCGGAGGCTGCGGTCGTGGCTGCTGGCGCCGCTCGCCGACCTCGAGGCGGTTCGGTCCCGGCAGGCTGCGGTCGCGTCCCTGATGGCCGATGGCGCGGTGCGCGCCGAGCTGGTGCAGGCCCTCGGGGGCTGCCGGGACCTGGAGAGGCTGGCCGGTCGCTGCGCCCACGGCCTGGCAGGTCCGCGCGACCTGCTGTCGCTGGCAGACACGCTTTCCCGGCTTCCACAGCTGGCCGAGGCGGCCGCCACCACCCGCGACCCCAGGCTGGTGGAGTTGGCGGCCGCGTTGCGCCAGGCCCCGGTCCAGGTCGGAGGCCGGCTGACCGCGGTCCTGGTCGCCGACCCCCCGGGCAACCCCAGGGAGGGTGGTTTCATCCGCCCGGACCAGGACCAGGAGCTGGCCTCCATCCTGGAGGCGAGCCGCGATGCCCGGAAGTACATCTCCGACCTGGAGGGTGAGGAGCGCGAGCGCACCGGCATCAGGTCGCTCAAGGTGGGGTACAACCGGGTCTTCGGGTACTACATCGAGGTGCGGCGCGCGGCCGCGGAGGCGTTGCCTCCCGAGTACCAGCGGCGGCAGACCCTGGTCGGCGCCGAGCGCTACGTGACGGCGGAACTCAAGGAGCGCGAGCTGGTCGTGCTCTCCTCCCGGGAGCGGGCGGTCCGGCGCGAGCAGGAGGTTCTGCGCCAGCTGGTGGAGGAGGTCGCCGCCGAGGCCGCCCCGCTATCCAGGGCCGCAGGGGCACTGGCCGAGATGGACGCTCTGTGCGCCCTGGCCGTGGCGGGTGCGGAGCTGGGCTGGGTGCTGCCCGAGATCGACCTCTCCCTCACCCTGGAACTGGAGGCGGGCCGCCACCCGCTGGTCGAGCAGGCGGTCGGTCCGGGCCGGTTCGTGGCCAACAGCTGCCACCTGGACGGGGAGGGGGAGAGGATCTGGCTGATCACCGGGCCCAACATGGCGGGGAAGTCGACCTTCCTCCGCCAGGTGGCCCTGCTCTGCCTCCTGGGCCAGGTGGGGGCGCCGATCCCCTGCACCCGGGCCCGGTTCGGCCTGGTGGACCGCATCTTCACCAGGGTGGGCGCCCAGGACGACATCTCCGGCGGCCGCTCCACGTTCATGGTGGAGATGACCGAGGTGGCGGAGATCCTGATCCAGGCCACGCGCCGGAGCCTGGTGCTCCTGGACGAGGTCGGGCGCGGAACCAGCACCTATGACGGGATGAGCCTGGCCCAGGCGATCCTGGAGGATCTGCACAACCGGGCCACCGCGCCCGCCCGGGTCCTCTTCTCCACCCATTACCACGAGCTCACCGCGCTGGACCGGCTGCCCGGGCTGCGCAACTACCGGATGGAGGTCCTGGAGGAGGGGTCGGGCCCGAACCCCACGGTCACCTTCCTCCACACCGTGGTCCCCGGGGGGGCGGACCGCTCCTACGGCCTGCACGTGGCCCGCCTGGCGGGAGTGCCCCCGCAGGTGGTGGCCAGGGCCGAGGAGGTGTTGCGCGAGCACGAGGCGCTCCAGCCGCTGGCCCAGGAGGCCGTTGACACAACCCAACTGCAGCTGCCGCTGGCTCCCGCCGATCCGGTCCTCGACGAGCTGAAGATGCTGGAGGTGGACAGGATGACCCCCCTCGAGGCCCTCCAGAAGCTCTCGGAGTGGCAGCGTCGCTCCGCGGCCCCCCGATGACGCCCACGCCGCCCCTGGACGGCGCGCTGGACCCAGGGAGGATCCACCGACTCCCTCCGGAGGTGGCGGAACTGATCGCCGCCGGGGAGGTGGTGGAACGCCCCGCCTCGGTGCTCAAGGAGCTGATCGAGAATTCCTTGGACGCGGGGGCCCGGCAGGTCGTCATCGAGATCGAGGGGGGAGGCGTCGACCTCATCCGGGTCACGGATGACGGGGGGGGGATGACCCGAGGCGAACTGGCCGCCGCCTTCGAGCGCCACGCCACCAGCAAGCTGACGACGGCCGACGACCTGGCCGCGATCGCCACCCTGGGCTTCCGCGGGGAGGCCCTGGCGAGCATCGCGGCGGTGGCCGAGGTGGTGGCCATCAGCCATGAGCGCTCTCAGGACCGGGCCCACGAGGTCAAGGTGGGGCCCGAGGGGCTGAGGGGGCCAACGGTGACGGCGGGAGCCATCGGAACCACCATCTCGGTGCGCCACCTGTTCCACTCCCTGCCCGCGCGTCGGGCCTTCCTGCGCTCGTCCCGGGCGGAGGCCGCCGCCTGCCTGCGGGTGGTGGCCGATGCCGCTCTGGGACGCCCGGCGGTCCGGTTCCAGCTTCGCTCTCAGGGACGGGTGGTACTCTCCAGCCCGGGAACGGGCGCCGTCCTCGACGCCCTGGCGGCGGTCTTCGGTGAGAGTGCACGGCGGGCGGCGCTGCCCCTGGACGAGCCCGGCGGCCCGGCCGGGATCACAGGGCTGATCTGCGGACCGGGGTTGACGCTGGCCAACCGTCAGGGGACGGTCATCTTCGTGAACGGTCGCCGGGTGCAGCAGCGCTCGCTGCTGGCCGCCGTGGAGGCCGCCTACCGGGGGATGCTGGAGGTCGATCGGCATCCCATCGCGGTGCTGCAGGTGAGCTGTGACCCGGCCACGGTCGACGTCAACGTGCATCCCACCAAGCGCGAGGTGCGCCTTCGGGACGAGGGGCTGGTCCACGCGGCCGTGCAGCGGGCCTGCTGGCAAGCCCTCGGCCAGGCCCGTCCGGCCGCCCTCGAGCCGGCCGGGTGGAGCGGACGGGGCGCGGGCGCGGCACGGATGCCCAGCCCACCCCCCAACGGGCTTTGGACCGAGGGCCCGCCGCCCCCCGCGCTGGAGCCGGCCGCTCCCGCCCCCCTGGCCGGCGCCGGCGACTGGAGGTGTCTGGGACAGGCCCACAACCGCTACCTGGTGGTCGAGACCCCGGAGGGCCTGGCGATCTTGGACCAGCATGCGGCCCACGAGAAGGTCCTCTACGAGCGCTTCCTGGCCGCCCTTGAGGAGGGCGCGCCAGGGGTGGACGCGCAGGGAATGCTGGAACCGGTGCTGCTGGAGCTGCCTCCGGGCACCGAGCTGGATGCCGCCGGGCAGGAGCAGCTGGCCCGGGCCGGCTTCACGGTGGAGGTCTTCGGGGAGCGAACCGTGAGGTGCACCGCCGCGCCGGTGGGGCTCAGCGCGGGGAGCGTCGAGGGTGCCCTGCTCGAGGCGATCCAGGCCGGCGAAGAGGCCCCCGGCGGGGGCCAGGCCCACCGCCTGGCGGCGCTCCTCGCCTGCCACAGCGCGGTGCGCTTCGGAGACCCGCTCTCGGCGGCGGAGATCCGGGGTCTGCTCGCATCCTTGGCCCGCACCCAGGGAGGAATCACCTGCCCTCACGGCCGGCCCGCAATCCTGGAGCTGGGGGAGGGGAGGCTGCTGGCCGCCTTCCACCGCCAATGAGCTGCGAGCGCGGTCGGCAGGTGGTGGCGGTCATGGGACCGACCGCCTCCGGCAAGACCGCCTTGTCGGTGCAGCTGGCTCTGCGCCTGGGCGGCGAGCTGATCAACGCCGACTCCCGCCAGGCCATCGCCGAGCTCCGGGTCGGGGTCTGCAAGCCGACGGCGGAGGAGCTCTGCGGGATTCCCTGCCACGGGCTGGACTGGCGGGCCTTGGGACAGCCCTACAGCGCGGCACTCTTCGCCGGGCGGGCCCGGGAGGCGATCACGGGGATCTGGGCCCGGGGCCGCCTCCCCATCGTGGTCGGGGGGACCGGGCTCTACGTCCGGGCCCTTCTGACCGGGTTCGACTTCGGCAGGCTCCCGCCCTCGCCGGCGCCCTCGGAGGGCACGGTGGAGTCACTCCGCCGCCTCGCCCCGGACGTCGCGGCCCGGGTCGACCTCAGCAACCCCCGCCGGGTGGAGCGGGCCCTGGCTCTGGCCCGCGCCGGGCGCCGACCGACCGTCAATCCGCCGGGGTGGTCCGCGGTGCGCCTGGCCATCGAGGTGGAGCGGCCAGAGCTGCGGCGGCGGATCGAGAGCCGAGCTCAGCGCCTGGTATCTCAGGAGCTGGCCGACGAGGTCTCCACCCTGCGACGGCAGGGATGGCCCGACCAGGTCATCGCCGACTCCGCCATCGGCTACCGCGAGGCCCTGGCCTGGGTTGACGGGCGACTGGCCGCCAGCCTGGCGGCGGCGGCCATCGCCAGCCGCACCTGGCGCTACGCCCGCGCCCAGCTCACCTGGCTGCGCTCAGAGCCGGACCTCACGTGGGTGGCCGGAGCCGCGGCCGCGGAGGCGGCCATCCTGCACGGGTCCAAGCTGACCCTGGTGGCCCGGCCATGAGGGTCTTCGACGAGGCCCGCCAGCAGCGGGGTGAGAAGGTGTTCCTCCTCGCCTGGGCGGCCGGGGAGAGCGAGCTGCCCCGCGTCGAGGAAGAGATGGAGGAGCTGGTGGAGCTGGCCACCACCGCGGGGGCGATCGTGGTGGGATCGGAGATCCAGCATCGGGCGCGCGTCGACCCCGCTCTCTTCTTCGGGCGGGGGAAGGTGGAGGAGGTGCGCGCCCTGCGCCCGGAGCTGGACTTCGGCATGGTCATAACCAACGACGAGCTGTCGCCGCGCCAGCAGCGCAACCTGGAGGACTCCCTGGGGGTGCCGATCGTGGATCGCGCCGGCCTGATCCTGGACATCTTCGCCCAGCACGCCCGCTCCCGCGAGGGCCGGATCCAGGTTGAGGCCGCCCAACTGCGCCACCTGCTCCCCCGGCTCACAGGTGGCCCACGCCGATCCCGGCTCGGGGGCGGGATCGGAACTAGGGGCCCAGGGGAGCAGCAGTTGGAGACCGACCGGCGGCGGATCCGCACCCGCCTGCGCTCGCTGGAGCGGGACCTCGCCCAGGTGCGGGACAGCCGGGCCCTGCATCGGGCGGGCCGCAAGCGACGCCCCTTCCAGACCGTCGCCCTGATCGGGTACACCAACGCCGGCAAGTCCTCGCTGCTCAACAGCCTGACGGCCGGAGGGGCCCGGTCCGAGAACCAGATGTTCGCCACCCTGGACCCCACCACCAGGGCCATCGACCTGGGCGGGGGCCCGACGACCCTGCTGGTGGACACCGTGGGGTTCATCCAGAACCTACCGCAGGAGCTGGTCACCGCCTTCCGGGCCACGCTGGAGGAGGTGGCCGAGGCCGACCTTCTGGTGCACGTCCTGGACGCCAGCCGGGCGGGTGCGGCCGCCCGCCTGGAGGCCGTGCACACGACCCTGGAGGGTCTGGGGGTGGGCGAGCGGCCCATGGTGCTGGCGGTCAACAAGCTCGATCTCTGCAGCGCCGAGGCCCGCCAGCGGCTCTCGATGTACAGCTCCGACCGCTACCTGGGGGTGGCGCTGGTGAGCGCCGTCACCAAGGAGGGGTTGGCCGACCTGCGGCGGCTGCTCTCCCAAGCGCTGTCGTCGAGCTGGGTGGCCGCCGAGGCCCTGATTCCCTACCAGGATCGCAGCGCCCTGGAGCTCTGGCGTCGCTACGGGGCGGTGGAGAGCGAGGAGTTCACCCCGGAGGGGATCCGGGTGGAGGGTAGGGTGCCCGAGGACCTCCTGGACCAGATCTCCCCCCACCCGGTGCGGCCCGCAAGGGAGAAGGTCAGCGGAGAAGACGAATGACCGCTCCCACTCGGCCCTCGATCCGCACGTTCTCGGCGAAGATCGGCTCGTAGGCCGGATTGGACGGCTGCAGGCGCACCCGTCCCGGCTCGCGGAAGAGGCGCTTGACCGTCACCTCGGGCTCGCCGGTGGCGACGTTCTCCAGGCGGGCCACAACCAACGACCCCTCCTCTGGCTGGGACCCGGGACGGACCACCACCAGATCGCCGTCGAAGATTCCGTCGCCGGTCATGCTGTCGCCGCGCACCCTGAGCAGGAAGGAGTCATCGCCCCCAGAGATCTCCGGCCCCAACACGATCTGGTCCTCGATGTTCTGCTCCGCCAGCAGGGGCGCGCCGGCCGCCACCTGACCGACCAGTGGTAGCGGCCGTGCACCCGCCAGGCGCTGGCGGGTGTCCAAGGCCTCGGCGAGGGTCACCGTCCGGGACTTGGTCGGGTCGCGGTGGATCAGCCCCAGCCGCTCCAGGGTGTTCAGGTGGGTCTGCACCGTGGAGCTCGAGGTCAGCCCCACCGCCCGCCCGATGTCCCGCACCGAGGGGGGATAGGCGCCGACTCGCGAGCGCTCGCGAAGGTACTCGACGATCTGACGCTGCCTGGGGCTGAGGGAGTCCAACTTCATGGCATCTCCTGGCGGGGCCACCCGCGTGGGAACATCTGCTCGCCAGATGGTAACAGGAGCGAACGTTCTTCGCAAACCGATGTTCGCGACGGGGTGCAGGGCCCATGCCCGGCGGCTTAAGCCGAAGTTACTGCGGGAAGGTTGAGTTCAATTGAAGTCGGCATTCCGATGCAGCGTCTGGCTACAAGGAGATGGGGATGCCGAGGAGGGAGAAGGCGCGCTGCTGGAGAGGGGTGGGGGTGGTGAGCTTGTAGAAGGTGGTGGGGGCATTTGCCAGGCGGATGGTCTGGCGGCTGAGGGTGGCCAGCTCCTCCAGCAGGGTGGAGAAGTCATGCACCGCCGTGCCGTCGGGAAGGCGCTGGGTCCGGACCTTGGTGATGGCCTCCGGGGACCTTTGGGCGGGGGCGACTGGGTCGGGGCGCAGGGGGGGTTGCTCATCCTGGAACAGGAGTGGTTGCCAGGCCTGTTCCAGGTGCCAGCGCACGTAGTAGGCCAGCATGCACAGGAAGACGTGGGCCCGGACCCGGTCGTCCAGCCGGTGGCGGATGGGGCGTACCCGCAGGTCCATCGACTTGAGGGTGCGGAAGGCCCGCTCCACATGGGCCAAGCCCTTGTAGGAACGCACCAACTGGGCGGCATCCATGCGCTCCGGGCTGACGCTGGAGCGAATCACGTAGATCCCATCCAGGCTGGCCTCGGCGGCGATCTGCTCCGATTTGCGTGAGAAGCTGAAGCTCTGCTCCGCAATCGCCAGCGCAAAGTGCTTGGCCATCTTGTAGCGGTGCACCACCCGGCCCACCCGCAGCCCGATCTTCTCCTGGCCCGACAGCCGTCCCTGGGCCACGGCTGCGGCCACCTGCTCCAACTCCCGCTCGGTGGCCTGCAACAGCGCCTCCCGCTTGGTGGTGCGCTGCTGCGCCAGGTCGGGGTTCTTGCACACCACCAGCCGTTCCCCCGGGAAGCGTGGGGAAGTGATCTCCGCCAGGTTGCGCTCGTCGAACAGCCCCAACTGCAGGTCCCCGCTCTCCACCAGCCCCCGGATCTGGACGCTCCGCAGCGCTGAGATCCAGCCAATACCCCCCAGCTCTTGGAGCTTGGTGATGCGGGCCGAGGTCAGCATGCCCCGGTCCCCCACCAACACCACCTGCTCCAGCCCGAAGCGCTGCCGGAGCTTCTCCACCTGGACGTCCACGGTGGCGGGATCCCCGGTGTTGCCCGGGAACACCTCCACCGCCACCGGCCGGCCCTCCCGGTCGGCCACCAACCCAAACTCCACCTGCAAGGTGCCCCGCTTGCCATCTCGGCTGTGGCCGAGCCTGGCCAGCTGGCAGTGGGTGCCCTCGACCACCGCCGAGGTGAGGTCGTAGAGCACCAACTCGCCGTGGCCAAGATGGCGCTCGGCCAGCCTGGTCTCCACCTTGGGCTGGCAGGAAAGCAGCCAGTCCAGGGCGCCGTAGAGCTCATCCTGGTCGGCGTCCTCGACTCCCAGCAGGGAGGCCAGGGTGCTGCTCTGCCAGCTCCTGGAGGTCGCCAGCTTGGAGCTGGGCTTGAGCACCTGCCGAACCACCATCGCTACCACCAGATCCCGTTCCCGACGCGGCCGGGACCAGAGCAGCTTGTCCAGCTGAAGCTGGCGCAGCATGCCCAGCACCGCCAGCACTTGGCCGTGGGGCAGGGAGCGCTCCACCTCGAAGTCGCTGCCCAAGACCCCCACCGCCTCGCCCTTGAGGACCGCGCGGATGGCGTCGATGGCAGCGGGGGGCAGGGCGCTGAGATTGGCGAGGGTGCGGTGCTTGACCTTGCCATCCTCGCGGTAGGTCTGCCGGAGCAGGTAGCTGACGTAGTCCCGGCCGCGGAGATGGGTGGGGATGCGGTCGACGTGCATGGCGCGGCTGCTGGACTTGGCCACCCGATCAGTCTACCAGGTTATCTCACAGCTGTCAAGCTATTAGTGGCTACTATTGCACCTCAACTGCACTTCGAACTCACTTCAACACCTACCGGTAACTTCGGCTTAAGGTTTGGCCGCGGATCGCGGGGGCTCGATGTGCGCCGGGGCTCGGGGTCCGCCACGGACCGGGCGCCGCGATCGAGCCGCGCCGGGTGGGCGGCGAGCCCGCCGCGGTTTGGCACCCGTTCCCAGCCGGCCATCGCCTCCGGCTGGGGACACGGGAAGGTCACAGGGGAAGATCACCCTTGACAAGTTGTGGGCGACAACATATGCTGCGCGCGGTCACCGGATGGGTGGCGGATGTCAGCCGCACGGAGGGAGAAGCGGAGGGGCGAGACGGGCGCCGCGGGGGCCGGTTGCCGGTCCCTGGGACTGCGGGTCGAGCAGCGAGTTTGTGGCGGATCAGAAGTCGGAGCTGGCAGGGAGGGTATGCCATATGGACGTAGACAGCAGAGGGACTGGCGAGGGCGCGCGCAGATGGCCGGGGGCAGCGCGCCGGATGAAGCGCTCGGGCTGGGCCGGCCTGGTGGCGGGGGTGGCCCTGGTGGCCGCGGCATGCGGCTCCACGACCACCGGTCCATCCACCAAGTCGGTGACCGTGCCCAACGTCAGCATCAGTTCGTTCACTTTGAACTTCTCCGCCATGTCCCAGTTCAAGAAGCTGGAGGCCGCTGGCAAGGGCCTGGTGGGAGCGATCCTGCCGGACACGGTCTCGTCGACTCGCTACCAAGAGTTCGACGCCCCCTATCTGACCAAGGCCTTCCAGGCGGCTGGATACCCGGCCTCGGACTTCACCGTCACCAACGCTCTCGGAAGTGACGCCACCGAACTGTCGATGGCCGAGTCTGACATCACCAGGGGCGCCAAGGTCCTGATCATGGACCCGCTGGACAGCACCGTGGGCAGCGAGATTCAAGCCTATGCCTCCTCTCACGGCGTCGCCCTGATTAGCTACGACCGGGCCACCTTCGCGGGTACCAACACCTACTACGTCAGCTTCAACAACTTCAAGGTCGGCCAGCTGATCGGCCAGGGCTTCGAGTCTTGCGTCTCCGCTTGGGGCGTCAAATCTCCCCAGGTGTGGGAGGTGGACGGCGGAGAGAACAGCGACCCCAACGCCATCTCCTTCGCCCAGGGCTACAACTCGGTGATCTGGGGCACCAAGAAGACCCCACTCACCCCCCCCATGACCAACAGCAAGGGGTACACCCTGGTCGGCGACCAGATCACCCTTAACTGGGACGTGGCGACCGCGGGTACCAACTTCGCCGCGGCACTGGTCGCCCACCCCAACATCAACGCGGTGGTGGTAGCCAACGACGAGATGAACGCCAACGTGGTTCAGGATCTCAAGAACAAGGGCGTCGCGCCCAAGACCGTCCCCACCACCGGGCAGGACGCCACCCTGGTGGGGGCGGAGAACATCCTTACCGGCTATCAGTGCGGAACGGTGTACAAGCCGATCTACCTTGAGGCCCAGGACGCGGTCGCCCTGGCCACCATCCTCCGGGCGGGCAAGACCCCTCCGCCGGCGCTGCTGAACGCGACTACTGTCGACCCCGCTAACTCCAGCATCACCGAGCCGGCTTCCCTGCTGACCCCCGAATGGGTGACCACCAGCAACATGGAGTCGACCCTGATCAAGGACAATTTCATTCCGGTGTCGTCGCTGTGCTCCGCGGTGGGCCAGAGCGTCTGCACCCAGTACGGAATCCACTAAAGCAAGCAAGCCAGCGGTTCGGACAAGGGGCGAGGGGCCGCACCTGCGGTGCGGCCCCTCCACTCCGCTGCAGTTGCGACTGAGCAGAGCAGAGGCGGGAGGTAAGTGAGCAGTTACGTGCCCGATCAGGTAGATCCGGCCTTCGGCAACCTCACTCCGGCGGCGGTGGCGGAGAGCGAGGGGCCGCCCCTGCTGCGGCTTCGGGGCATCGACAAGCACTTCGGCGCCGTCCAGGCTCTTTTTCACGTCGACCTCGACCTGCCCCAAGCCCACGTGACCGCCCTCTGCGGGGACAACGGCGCCGGTAAGTCAGTGCTGACCAAGACCATCGCTGGCATCTACCAGCCCGACCACGGCGAGATGCTCTGGGAGGGCCGGCCGGTCCACATCCGCGGTCCGAGAGACGCCTCCGACCTGGGCATCGAGGTCGTCTACCAGGACCTGGCCCTAGCCGACAACCTCGACATCGTCCAGAACATGTTCCTGGGCCGTGAGCGGGTTCATCGGCAGTTGCTCGACGAGGACGCCATGGAGCGGGCCGCGTCCGAGACCCTGGCCAGCCTGCGGGTCACCACCGTTCGCTCCATCCGTCAGCCGGTGGCATCCCTCTCCGGCGGCCAGCGCCAGGCGGTGGCGGTGGCCAAGACGGTGATGTGGAACTCCAAGCTGGTGCTGCTGGATGAGCCCACCGCGGCACTGGGAGTGGTCCAGACCCAGATGGTGTTGGACCTGGTGCGGCAGCTGAAGGACCGTGGCCTGGCGGTGATGATCATCAGCCACAACCTCAACGACATGTTCGAAGTCGCCGACCGGATCGCGGTGCTGCACCTGGGACGCAAGGTGGCCGAGGGCCCGGCCGCGGACTTCGACCGGCAGAGTGTGGTGGACTACATGACCACCGGGGCGTCCGACCGGCGCCGTCCCTGAAGGCGGCCTGGGGCAGAGAGAGGTTACCCAAGATGGCCAGAGCCGAGGACGAGATCGCCAAGCCAGTCGCACAGCCCGGCCCGCCCGGGTCCCAGTCGCTTCCCGACCTCACCGCCGCGCCGGTCGATATCGTCCCACCGGAACTGGTTGCCGAGTCGCTCGGCGAGTATGCCCGAGCCTGGGTGAGGCGGACGACCGGCGGCGACAGCGGCGCGCTGCCCGTGGTCTTGGCCCTGGTGGTGATCA
>JAKAWF010000316.1 GCA_021817025.1 bacterium | reverse complement strand
GGCCGCCGGAGCGGTCCTCCAGGGGCTGCTGCGCACCCCCGACCGCGAGCGCGGCAGCATCTGGTCGGCCCTGCAGGGGATGCTCTCCCCCTTCGACACCACCAGGGTCTGCCAGGCCGCCGACGCCACCCCCGAGCACCACTTCGACCCCGAGGAGTTCCTCGCCAGCCCCAACACCGTCTACGTCGTCTCCCCCTCTGACGCCGCCACCGACGGCGCCCCCCTGGTGGTGGGCCTGGTGGAGGAGCTGCGCCTCACCGCCCTGGGCATCTCCGACCGCACCGGCGCCCTGCCCGTCCCCTGGCTGCTGGCCCTGGACGAGGTGGCCACCATCTGCCCCTTGCCCGGCCTCCCCCGGCTGCTCGCCGAGGGCGGCGGCCGCAACCTGGTCACCCTGATCGCCATGCAGGACCTCCGCCAGGCCGCCGCCCGCTGGACCCCCTCCGGGGCCCAGAGCTTCCTCACCCTGGCCGGGGCCAAGGTGGTCCTCCCCGGCTACGCCGACGCCGACACCCTGCAGCAGCTGGAGACCCTGGTGGGCCGCCACCTGGTCTCACTCACAACGACCACCACCTCCCGCACCAAGCGCCACGGGCAGCACCACGACGACGAGACCGAGAGCTCCTCCCAGAGCTTTCTGGAGCAGCCCCGCCTCCCCGCCTCCGCCTGGCGCGGCGGGCACCGGGGCTCCGCCTGGGCCCTCATCGGGGCCGGTGAGCCCCAGCAGATAGACCTCATCGACCCAGAGCGCACCCAGCCCTTCGCGAGCTGGCTGCGCCGCGCTCCGGAAGCTCCACGCCCGGCCGGAACGGCTACGCTCCCGCGGCAGTGACCCCTGCCAGCGACGCCCCTGCTGCCGCCGCGCTCGCCAAGCGGACCGCGGCCCTGCTCCGCGACGCCCGCTCGGTCCAGCGCCGCCTGGATGCCCTGGCGGCGACTGCGCTCGCCATCGACGATCCCGGCCTGCCCCAGATCGCCGTGGCCAGGGAAGCGGTGCAGCGGCTCGTGGTCGCACTCACCTACCGGGAGCGGGGCGAGCAGCGTAGGGCCAAGGCGGAGCGCAGGATCCGTTGAGCCGTCCTCGAGAGGCCCGAACGGTGCGCCTCAGAAGTGCCCAGCGCCATGCCTGGTTCGCCGCCTACCCGGGGTCTGACGAGGATCGGTACGAGATTGAGCGGTAGGGACCCCGACACCTACGGGCGGGCCAACGCCGGGGCCATCCCTAACCATGGCGAGAGCTATCGCGCCGGTGAGATCATCTCCAGCTCGCTAGCGGAGTCCGCCGTCAACCAGGTCATCGCCAAGCGGATGGTCAAGACACAGCAGATGCGCTAGAGTCCCCGCGGCGCCCACCTCATGCTACAGGTCCGCACCCGAGTCCTGACCGACGATCTGGCCGACACCTTCCACCGGTGGCACCCGAACTTCGCTCACACGCCAGACCAGCAGCTAGCCGCGGTCGCATAGCCTCCCATGGTTTTCCCACTCTCCGGAACGTGGCGGCGCGGGTCCAGTCTCGAACCCGATATGCATGCCATGTGCGCGCTTGCCGTTGCCTACAACGATGGTCCGACGAGCCAACATTAACCGACCCCGACTTCCAACAGCCGCCCGCCCATGATCCCGAATAGGTCATGCCCGCTAGCTACCAAGGCCACGGAGAGTACCGCCGCAAGCCGGGCACTCGCCCTCAGGCGGATAGCCTGGCTTAGCCCAGAGCTGCTACCGATGCCGTTGCCCACGAGCCAACACGAATACGTCCCCACCGTCGACTCCCGCACGGTTAAGGCCCAACTGAAGGGTCCCGCCACGGCTATCCCGAACTGCGTCTTCGGTCCGACCGGACGTGGCACGCTAGACACACTGTCTTGGAGATCAAATAAGCCTCCTCCGGTCGGATTGCTCACCGCTAAGACCACTCCTCCTGCCGTGCACGCCAATGCCACTCGGCCGGTTGCAGGGATCGTCCAGCGTTTCGTAAATGTCCCCGTGGTCGCCGCAAGCCGCGTGACATGGATACTCGCCGAAGTGGTCCCGACGCTGGTCGCCACGTACAGGCTGGCTCCACAATTGATGATTCCCTGAGGCTCTCCGGCCAGTGTCACCAGCTGGCGCGAAGTCCCGGACTCGAACGCGGACACGCCGGTAGCTCTACCCAGCGATGTGATGGCCCACGCACGTGTCCCGCTAGCCGCCGTGGGGCTCTCCTGGGGAATCAGGTTCAAGCCCTGAATGTTGAAGACGTGGAGGACTGACTCTGCGCTGGTTGACACTTCCTCGACGGTGTTCTGATAAGCGAGGCCTACGCTCGGCGAGCCCGCCTCGTTCGCTACCCATATCACTCCATTGCCCGCAGCCGCGCTCACTGGGTCGCCACCAATTGCTACTTCGCCTTCTTGGCGAAGGCCACCTCTTGAGAAGGCCACCAAACGGCCTTCCCCGGCCGGCGCAGCAGCGCCAGCGGCGAACGTAACCCAGACCCGCGATTGCCCAACAGCTATGCTAGTGGGGCTTCCGATCTGTGGCAGGGCCACATCCAGGAGCACGCGCGGTGAGTCTCGCGGCGTCGGTGCAGCAGCACCGGGTCCCCCTGTGCAAGACGAGATGGCCATACTCCCACTTGCCAACACGCCCAGTGCCAATCCGCGCCCACGTCTCGATGCCGTTAGACCCCGTAGCAAGCCTCACCCACGCAAGTGCTGCAAGTCGACACCTTCAACCGTCGGCAATCCGGCCGACGGGTTCGCAATGCCGACCCACCTCGTCACGTCATCCGACGAGCGCACCGACGCATGCGAGTTCTGCCCGCTCTAGCCGAATGTCCCGTTGACAAAGTTCAACGTGCCCGTGCCACCGCTACCCGTGAAGGTCACCTTCTCGCCGCTTACGCCGGCAATCGTCACTGGTCCGGAAGCGACTGTGTAGCTGTGAACGCTGCCCAGGCCGTCGGCGCATGGGTCCAGCGGGATAGCGGAGACAAGTATGACGCCCTGCGAGACGGTCGCTGCCGTCCCCGCCCAGATGGTGTACGCACTCCCAGCGAACGTTCCGCCGTACGCCTCGCTATTCATCATGCCAACACTCAACCCGGGCCACGGACCCACTCGGCCCAGCACACCCGGCGCCATCGTTGGGGGGGGCACAGGACAGGAGGCCGCCGCAACACTCGCCTTTGACTTAGGGGCGGCAGGCACCGCTGCGGCGGCTGATTGTTGAGCCTGTTCCTTTTGCTGAAAGTGCAGCTTGTAGGCGGGCGCCGAGGTAGACTTCGGCGTCACATGCAGCCCCGTCGGCGTGCCCGGGTGAACCGTGCCCCATGCGACGAAGACAACCCCTACTGCAGCGCAGCTAGCGGTGGCGAGCAGCTGCCTTGCGCCCCAAACTCTCACGTCGCACACCTCCTCCTTCTGGCACGACAGGTCGCACCGTTTGGCAACGCCATCAGATGTCTGACGATGATTGCAGCACTAAGGTCGAATCAACCGGATGAAGTGCGTTGTAGAAGTTGGTCCATGCTTGATCAGGCGTGTAGCCCCCGGCAGGATACTGACTCAGCGTCCCAAAGAAGTTCATGTAGCCTTCGTTAACGTAGACGTTATACCAGTCGGTGATCTGGCCCGAGTAATAGATCTCGGGAAATGGGTAGTCGGCTGGATATCCATATGCAGCTGAATAAATCTGCGCTTCAGTCCATGCGGATCCGCCGCGACAGGAACTCCCATATGCGGCGTCGCCATAATCAAGGAGGTCGGCGTCCGCTGGATTGTTGTTCTCGTAGCCTGTTAGGAACTGGCTGACGATGGAGTAACAATCATAACCGGCTTCGATATCGTCGGCAGCCCGGACCGTGATCTGCGATCCTTGGCCAACGCTGTTGAGGTAGGCACGAATGTTGTTGATCAGACTCCCCCACTGCGTGCCAGCGGCTTGAGTGTTGCACCCGCTGTACGGACATTCGTTGTAAGAGTTCACGCCAACGCCCAACTCAAGATGGGGGCAGGGACCGGTCGCGTTGTACCAGCCGTTAGCAAAGCTGTTGACTAACGCACCAATGGCACCGTCGCCTTGGAAGGGGTATCCAGGGGCAAAGTCGTACGCGCCGTATCCTCCGTAACCGGAACTGGACGACTCCTGGCCGACTTGGCCAAAGTCCAAGATCACTGTTACGTTGGTGCAACCGTCAGAGCCGTCGAAGCTGCCTTCATTCGCGCCCATTGTCTGCAGCGACCCTCCTACTTTGCTGAGTGTAGGCGAATCTGAAGCCGTGCCCCTTATATCACACCTGCGTGCCTTCACGCTAGTGTCCTGTTACCGAAATAGATTGGTGGTTCGCCTTGGCTAGGATCTGGTCCGGTGTCTTCACCCAGGTGAAGGGATGCTTGTGGTCATTCCAGGCGTCCAGGA